>JAWQFW010000029.1:16543-32288 GCA_035968095.1 Oscillatoria sp. PMC 1068.18 | reverse complement strand
CCAATCCCCAGTATCAAAATTATTTATCTTCGGAATTACATAATTGTTTTATTCCTATATTTACTTTACCAACCATAGGCATTACTCTATATACAAGAGTTGCAAAATAGAAACAGCGACTCTAGTTAGGAAAACTAATCGCTGGTATTATATAAACTTATCAATCAATTGAGTTCAGTAGGATACCTAGAGGTAAATTAATGATGCAAATTTTCAGCCAGACTATCTGGTTGGTTCCCTGTTATGCCTTAATCGGAGCAATTCTCGCCTTACCTTGGTCGCCGGGAATAATCGGTAAAACAGGACCCAGACCAGCAGGATACATCAACATTTTAATGACCTTAATTGCGTTATTTCACAGTATCTTTGCCTTGGGCGAAACCTGGAACCAACCAGCAACAGAATTATCATTTAGTTGGCTTCATGCTGCTAGTTTAAACATCACTTTAGACCTAAATATCTCCTCATTAAGTATCGGTGGCTTAATTTTAATCACCGGGCTAAATTTTCTCGCGCAAATTTACGCCATCGGCTACATGGAAACCGATTGGGGCTGGGCGCGTTTCTACTCACTTCTAGCATTATTTGAAGCGGGAATGTGTACTTTAATGATTTGCAATTCCCTGTTCTTTAGTTATGTAATGCTCGAAATTCTTACCCTCGGAACTTATTTATTAATTGGCTTTTGGTTTAATCAATCTTTAGTTGTAACCGGAGCCAGAGACGCTTTTTTAACCAAGCGGGTAGGAGATTTATTTTTGTTAATGGGAGTAGTTGCCTTACTACCTTTAGCCGGAACTTGGAACTTTGACCAACTAGCAGCTTGGGCAGAAACCGTAAATCTCGACCCCAAAGTCGCAACCTTATTAAGTTTAGCTTTAGTTGCCGGACCGATAGGTAAATGCGCCTTATTTCCCTTACATTTATGGTTAGATGAAGCAATGGAAGGACCTGTACCAGCAACAATTTTGCGGAACAGTGTCGTCGTTTCCACAGGTGCGTGGGTATTGATCAAAATTCAACCAGTAATCGCTTTATCACCCATCGGTACAAACGTAGAAATTTGGGTTGGTGCAGTCACCGCAGTCGGTGCATCGTTAATTGCGATCGCCCAAATCGATATTAAGCGATCGCTGTCTTATTCGGTTAGTGCTTATATGGGCTTAACCTTCGTCGCTATCGGTACAGGACAACTAGAAACCGCCTTAGTTTTGCTTTTCACCTATTGCATCGCTATGGGATTATTAGTAATGAGTATTGGCGGAGTAGTCTTGAATAATATCGCCCAAGATTTAACTCAATACGGTGGTTTATGGTCACGTCGTCCAATTTCCGGTATTTGTTATTTAGTCGGGATTGTTTCTTTAGTAGGATTACCACCACTAGGAGGTTTTTGGGCGCTAGTACAAATGACAAATAACCTTTGGCACACTCAACCTTTCTTAGCAGCAGTAGTCTTAGTAGTTAACGGTTTAACTGCCTTTAGTATTACCCGCGAATTCGGACTAATTTTTGCCGGAAAACCCAAACAAATGACTGTGCGGTCGCCGGAAAGTTTGTGGAGCTTAGTTCTTCCAATGGTCATTTTAATGGGATTTGCGCTGCACGTTCCTTTGCTATTGTGGCAATGGAATTTATTACCAAATTGGGATAGTTTAGAAAATGGTGCAATTATTAGTTTAGTTGTTTCTTCAATTCTTGGTTGCGGACTTAGTGCTTTAATTTATTGCAACGAAAACTGGCAAAAACCAATCCAATTTCGTCCTAAGTTTATCCAAGACTTTTTTGCTTACGACCTTTATACCGCTCAAATTTATCGAGTCACAGTTGTCTTCATGGTCGATTTAATTTCCAAGTTGATTTATTGGTTCGATCGCTACATTGTTGATGGCTTTGTAAACTTAGTTGGTTTAATCACAATTTTCAGTGGTCAAACCTTAAAATACAATGTTTCTGGTCAAACTCAATTTTATGTGCTGTCAATTTTGTTTGGAATCGCACTGTTAGTTGCTTGGATTTCTTTCCCAGTTTTATCTCAACTTTCTAACTTATTAGGTAGTTAGAACTTCTCTCAGACACGCTTCAGCACATCTGTAAATATAATCACTTGCTCAAACAAAAATAACCAAAAATAACCCAAGATTATTATGCTCAGTGTCTTACTTTTGCTACCCGTTCTGGGAGCAATAATTATCGGGATCTTACCCCAAAAAATGACAGTTAATCAGTTGCGCCAAGTAGCAGCAGGTTTTGCGATCGCCATTTTCGGTTGGACAATTTTTCTCTTAGCAAAGTTCGATCTTAATACCCCCGGATTACAATTCAGAGAATATCTCAATTGGGCGGAACCGATAGGTTTAAGCTACAACATCGGCGTTGATGGTTTATCTTTACCCTTGATTGCCTTAGCTGGATTTCTCACCTGGATTGCCATTTATAGCAAAGGCGAAAAACTCGAACGTCCACGACTTTATTATGCTTTAGTCTTGCTCGTTTATGCCGGAATCGCTGGCGCATTAATGGCACAAAACCTCTTGCTTTTTGTCCTCTTTTATGAATTGGAACTAATTCCCTTTTACCTTTTAATTAGTATTTGGGGAGGTGAAAAGCGAGGTTATGCCGCAATCAAATTTTTACTTTATACAGCCGTTTCGGGATTTTTAGTCTTAGCGGCTTTCCTCGGAATCACTTTTCTCAGCGACTCTACCAGCTTCGACTACGAAACAATCACTACCCAAGGATTAGGGTTAAGAACCCAACTAATTTTATTAACAACATTGTTGATTGGTTTTGGGATTAAAATTCCCTTAGTTCCTTTGCATACTTGGATGCCAGATGCTTATGTAGAATCTTCGCCCGCAGTAGCAATTTTAATGGGAGGAATTCTCGCCAAATTAGGAACTTATGGTTTAATTCGTTTCGGTTTGCAACTATTTCCCGACGTTTGGGAATTAGTTGCGCCCGGACTAGCCATTATCGGGACAATTAGCGTCATGTATGGTGCGTTAAGCGCGATCGCCCAAAAAGACATCAAGCGCATGGTAGCATACAGTTCCATCGGTCACATGGGCTATATTTTAGTCGCGGCGGCTGCGGGAACCGACCTCAGCGTTTTAGGTGCAGTCGCACAAATGATTAGCCACGGACTAATCTTAGCTTTACTCTTCCATTTAGTCGGAATCGTCGAACAAAAAACTGGCACACGCGAATTAAATGTTCTCAACGGTTTAATGAACCCAATTCGCGGTTTACCTTTAACTAGCGCCTTATTAATTAGTGCTGGAATGGCAAGCGCTGGAATTCCCGGATTAGTTGGTTTTGCAGCAGAATTTATCGTTTTTCAAGGTAGTTTCTCTCGCTTTCCTATCCCAACTTTACTCTGTATCATTTCTTCCGGTTTGACAGCAGTTTATTTTGTGATTCTCCTGAACCGTACCTGCTTCGGTAAGTTAGATAATGACTTAGCCTACTACGGTCAAACAGTTTGGTCAGAACGCATTCCGGCTTTGATTTTAACCGTAACAATTGTGGTTTTAGGCATTCAACCAAATTGGTTAGTACGGTGGATTGAACCAACTACTAATCACTTAGTTGCTACTATCAACAACCCCGTTAAAGTTGCAACAATCAACTCAATTTATCCGCCTTCTTCAACTCTTTCTCTCAATGAAAAAGTTGCCGCTTTACCTAGGGAAAAAGCAAATTAAAATCACTCACTAATTTTGAGAGGGCTTTAGCCCTCGCTAGTAACAAAATCAGCGAAAACAATGGTACAAACTCAAACTCAACCAACCAATTTATTGCCGCCCTCAGAACACGAATTTGCAGAAATTATTCATCGGCTAGAAAGTGGCGGCTCGATGTTACCAGATACGCCAGAAAACTTAATGCAAATTATTGGGATTTATAAAGCCTATGCAGTACCAATGGATTTCTACTGGCGAGATTTACTTTACATTGCCGAACGAGTATTTTTAAATCCTTTTCCTTTCTTTAAATACTTTCTCCCTGAGTCATATTTAGACTTGCATAATCACTATGCAGGCGATGATGCTGACTTGCGAATTTGGCGCGGTGAAGCAACAGCCCACCCGGAACTTTTGGCATTTATGGAAATAGGAGAAACCGTCAAAATGCCAAAGCTTTTGCATCATTTGTGGCACGATCGCATCAATATGGAATTTGCTGAAATTTGTATGCGCTCGATGTTTTGGCATGGTCGAGATATGGGTTGGGGTAAGTTTGATGCTTACTTGGATACTGAAGAATATCAAGCTAATGCCGATCGCGCAATTAAAGCTTATTTCAAATCTAATCCGGCAATGTTAGGATTGTATAAATTATTCCCAGAAATGTTCCTTGAACAAGTGAGGCAGTTATCTTATTATTCTAATTTGGGACTGTTTTGGGAAGTGATGGCTCCGGTTTTCTTGGAAATGTCGGATCTTTACGATGAAGGTAAGCTAACGACCGTTCCTGAAGCTATGGATTTCCTCGTTAACGGTATTTTTGCCGTTGCAGGTCGTCCGATTTATCATCACGTTTATATTCGCGGTGAATGTTACGAAATTATCCCGAAAGCTAAAGGTTTTACTTGGTTGTATGAAGCAGCATTACCTTATGTAGAAGCTATTTTTTATCGAACTTCTCCCTTTCGAGGTACTAAGTCTTATAATGCTCAAGCAAAACAAGTACCTGATGACCAAAAAGACTTTCATTATGGCATTTTATACGCAGATGTGTTTCCGGTGGGAACGGCTGGAATTCCGCCAACATTGTTAATGGATGATATGCTTCATTTTTTACCACCTTATCTCAAGGAATATTACCAAAAACATTGTCGCGGTGAAGCAGATATGCTGATTCAATTGGGAATTACTTTTCAACGTTCGATGTATAATGTAACTTCGGCAGTAATTCAAGCCTTGCGACAAGCGTTACTTTATCCTTTGGACGATTCTAATCCCCAACATTTAGAAAAAAATCGTCAATTTTTTGAAGCGCAGTTGGACAGATTTAAACGTTCAGAAGCGCGTTTGAGAGATATTCAAAAACAAGAATATCGCTAAAATCAAGTTTTGGGCGATTGGGTTTTGCTCAATCGCGTTTTCTTTTTTAGGTTGAATTATTGGAATAGTAGTTTATGCACAGTTTATTATTGTTGGCGATTAGCTTAGGAATTATTGGTGTTGGCTTAAAAATTCGGGAAGAAGTTTTTCGTTTGTCAATCACTGTAACTGGAGGATTTTTGTTGGTTTGGGGCTTTGCTTTAACACCCTCTCACCACAAGTTAATAATTGAGTTAGGTTTGTTGGTTCCTGTTTGTGCGATTTGCTCGCGATACTTGAGAAAGTAACTGCAAAGGTTGAGTTTGCAGTTAAGTTTAATTAAACTAACGTGATTGTTAGCGACTCAGAATAATTGCCAAATAACTAGGTTCTTTTTTAGCAATTAACCCATTAAAATAACGTTGTCGATAACGTGAATTACGCCATTATCAGCTTCTATATCTGGGGAAATTACGGTAGCATTTTTGACTTCAAAACTATTAGCGCAATTGATGGAAATAGGGGAACCTTCAACAGAAGTAACTGAGTCAAGTTTTTCTAGGTCTGCTTGCCTTAATTTGCCAGAAACGACATGATAGGTTAAAATTCGGGCAAGCTGAGGCGGGTTTTGCAACAGGGTTTGGACAGTTCCCGGTGGAAGTTTGGCAAAGGCTTCGTCGGTGGGAGCAAAGACGGTAAAAGGTCCGGGGCTTTTTAAGGTTTCGACTAAGTTGGCTGTTTTAACTGCTGTAACTAAACTTTGGAAAGAGCCAGCGCTAACTGCAATGTCCACAATATCAGGCATAGTTTTACTAGAGTTTTAAGGTTAGGTTAAAAACTTGAGATTAAAATCATTTTACTGGATTTTGAAGCGGAGTGGTCAAGTTTTCTGGTTATTTGTTTAATAGGCAACTATCTTGAGAGGACTTTGTTTTTCCCAGATGAATTACAATTACCAAAAAATCAAGCGTTGCTTTCTCCACTAAAATACTAGCGAACGTCAAGAGCATTTACTTGTGAAGATACAAGCTCTGTTCTGCCAAGTTTATTTCTCGGAAGAAAACAACGCAAGTCGGTTTGTAGTAGCTTATACTTATTAATATATATCTTTAGTATTAGTGTTTAACATCTGTACAAAGACTGAGAAGCTGAGGAAATCAATTATCTTGAGATAGATGTTTTTTGATAGGATATGTAGTAATAGAAAGATAAATAATAGTTGCCGAAAGTGAGTTGGAAAACTGTTTGGGATCTGCTGAAAGGAACGTTTACTGAATGGCAATATAAGCAAGTAAGTATTTTAGCTTCTTCGATCGCTTATTATGCTGTGTTTTCCCTGGCACCGCTAGTAGTAATCACGATTCGGATCGTTGGGATGATTTTTGGGGAAGCCTCAGCACAGGACGATCTTATTGGATTAGCAGAAAGTGTCGTAGGTGTCAAGGGTGCGGCAATTATTGATACCGCGATCGCTAATAGTCAAGCAGCGACGAGTAAGCAAAGTCCCTTGAGTTTGACAGTTAACGTCGCGATTCTTTGCTACGGTGCTTCCCGCGTTTTCGTACAAATGCAACGAGCGCTGAACCGAGTTTGGGATGTTAAACCAATCCCAAAACGCAGTATCATTCACTACATTAGTAAGCGATTATTGTCGTTTGTGATGGTATTAATAATTGCTTGTTTGCTAATCTTTTCTTTTGCTATTAATGCTTTTTTAAGCTATTCTCTAAGTGTTTTTGATGCTAATATTCCCGGCGGAGACTATTTTTGGTCAATTATTAATTCGATACTTTCAGTATGTTTAGTTACCATTTTAGTGACTTTAATTTATCAAATTTTACCCGATACAGAAGTAAGATGGCGCGATGCAACCGTCGGCGCGATCGCAACTGCAATTTTGTTTGTCACCGGACAATTTTTGTTTGGTTTATTTTTAGGACAATCTGATTTAGGATCGGTGTATGGTGTTGCAGGTTCGTTAGTAATTTTTATCACTTGGGTTTACTTCTCCGCACATATCTTTTTACTAGGTGCAGAATTTACCCAAGTTTACGCCAGAAAACGCGGTTCGCCAATCGTTCCCGCACCTCATGCAGTTAGTATTTCTACTTATAATTCTAACGAAAATAGTTCCGAAACTCGTTCTCAGCGCGAATCTGAACATCTCAATTATCAGACAGCTTTTGTCGGCTGCTATCAACTTTTCCTCCAATTATGGCGGCGTTTAAGAAGAAAATTTCGACGCTAATATCAATTGGCTTTATCTACTTTAAATGAAATTATGTAGAGACGTTGCATGCAACGTCTTTACATAAAATCCGTAGCATTTTATTTTCCGTTTCAGATCAAATTATTTTTCGCAGCGAGTAACCAAAATAATCCAACTCTTAACTAGAAGTTTGCTGGGAATTTTGTTCATTTGGTGGTGTGTAACCATGCTTTTTCCCATAAGCGCGGAAACTCGCTTCAGCCGCAGCAATTTCTTCTTCAGTGGGATAACGACCGTACAATTGATAAAAGTCTTGTTTGAATCTTTCGCGAAAATCAACCCAAGTCATCTTTACTCGCTTGCAGTGGTGCAACAGCAGTCAACATCCCCAGCATGATATCGCGATTGGCGCGGTAGCGCCAGCGCCGCTTACGGCGATCGCGAATAAATTTCATGTCTTTTTTACATTTGCAGGTCAGTTTTGCAACTTTTGATACAAAAAAATTTACGAAAATATCTAGTTTGGGAAAGAGTAGAGTCAAGAAAATCCTCTTTCCTATGTCCGATCGCTGGTTTCGCTTTTTCGGTTCGATTAAATTGGCAGTTCCCTTGCTGAGTGCGATCGCTGGAATCCTAATTTGGGCGACTTTTTACGAGTCTCAGGTAGGTTCAGCGACAGTTCAGCAAGAAGTTTACAAAAGTCCTTGGTTTGGTGCATTAATGTTTCTCCTCGCGGTTAATCTCGGCGTTTCCGCTTTGAGTCGCTACCCGTGGCGAGGTGCGCGTAAAATTGGTTTTGCACTCACTCATCTTGGTTTAATTGTCATTATCGCTGGTTCGGCGGCAGTAATTCACCTCGGTGTTGAAGGTTTGACTTTGTTGCGTACTGATGGTGCAGCTAATAACCAAATTCGCGTCGAAGGCGAACTTCTAGAAATAATTAATCCCGCAGGAGAACTAAAACAAACTAACGTCTTTGTTAAGTCTGACGGTACAGTTTCTCCCCGCTCATTTGCCGGAATAGAACTGTTGCAATATAACGAAAATACCGTTAAAACAGTTAGCTTTACCGAAGGGGCAAAAGTTGCTAACCCCGCAGTCAAATTGAGCTTAACCAGTCAGCGAATGCAACAAAATAGCGACAGATGGCTTGCCGTTGCCCCAATCGCTTATAGTAAAGTTCCCATCGGTCCTGCGGAATTAGAAATTGTCCAAGTTGACAACCCCAATCAACTGCAAAAACTTTTATCTCCTTCCTCAACAGCAAACCAACCGCGCTGGGGAAAATTACAAATTTCTCAAGCTAATCAAACTCTTAACCTTGATGTTGCCAAATCCCTTCACCAAAACGTTAAAATCGGCAACACCCAAATCAAATTAGTCGATTTTTGGGCGGATTTTCGCCTCGACCAAAACAAGCAACCAACCTCAGCTTCTCCTAACTTAAATAATCCCGCCGTTCAACTACAAATATCTACACCCACAGGGGTCGAACGTTGGTTTATTTTTGGACGTGAAAATATTCCTCCAGTACGAACTGTTGTTTCTGGAAACCCAATTCAAGAATTAGAAATTGCTTATCAAATTCAAGCGCAACCAGCCGCCGATTCTTTCCAAGTTATTACTACTTCCGCAGGCGAACTTTTCTATACAGCCCGTTCTAGCAAAGGTTTCAAATCGGGTAAATTAGAACTAGGAAAACCCGTTAGTCCCGGTTGGGCAGATTTTCAAATTACTCTCGCAGAATATATTCCAGATGGTCAACTTCAGCGCAAAGTTGTCCCAGTTCCCGAAGCAACTTTTGCTGGAGTTCCTGCATTATTAATTAAAACTGAAGCCGGAATTGAAAGTTGGTTAACTTGGGGAGAACCAACCACAATTAACGATCCAGAAGGCGAAATTTTTGCAGCTTTTACTCCAAAATTATTGCAGCTTCCCTTTGCAATTAAATTGTCAGATTTCATCGTGGAACGTAACGAAGGAACTGATTCTGTAGCGATGTGGACGAGCAAAATTCGGCTTGTAGATCCTCAAGAAAAAGTTATTTCGCGTCGCAATGTTTGGATGAATCATCCGACTTGGTATCGGGGTTGGAAAATTGCTCAAGCTTCTTGGAATCCGGGAGATTTGCAACAATCAACTTTACAAGTGAAGCGAGAACCTGCTTGGGTAACTGCTTTAACTTGGACTGGTTCAGGATTAGTTATTGGGGGAATTGCTGTCATGTTCTATGCTCCAGTTTTGGCTAAAAAATTTCCTCGAAAACGTCTAGAAACTGTCCCAGAATTAGCCCCAAAAACTGAAGAATTAACAGTTGAAGTTTAACTATCCTGTTCAGAACTATAAATTCAAATCATGAAAATTAGCAAATTTATTATTGGACTTTGTTTAGGAATTCTGCTTTTAGTAGTTCCTGTTAGTCAATTTCAAACCTCACCTTTAGAACCTTTACAAACTCTTGCGGTTCAACTTGATGGACGGAAAAAACCTTTAGATACAGTTGCGAAAGAAACAGTTCAACAAATACATGGTCGCACTAATTATCGTCCGCTTGAGGAACCCGAAAAATTAGCTTATTTAGAAACTTATTTATCACTTTGGTTCAACGATCGCGACTGGAACGAGGAACCATTCATCCTTTTTAGTTATCGTCCCCTCAAAGAAGCAATCAATTTCGATCCGGAACGCAAATATTTCACGTTCCGCGAGTTGATGAGTTCCCCGGAATTAGGTAATTTGGTGCGGGAAGCAACTCGCAAACAAGCAGATGACGTGGACTTAACCAGAAGCGATCGCGAAGCTTTGACAATTAGCGATCGCCTCAGTTTCATGTTACAAACTGTAGGTAACGCCAATCTACCTTTAGTTCCCCATCCTCGCGACCTCAAAGGAACTTGGCTTAGTTTACCCCAAGCCGAACAATATTATTCTCCCGCACAAGTTGCGCCCCTACTCAGCGACTACGAACAAATCAAACAAATTTATCAAACTCATCCCGAACAAACAACACAAATCAGCCAAATTGTCAAGAATTTACAAGCAAAACTTCGCAACCTCAGCCCGCAAATTTATCCCCCAGCCAACCTCCTGAACCGGGAAGTACAATTTAACAGTTTTCACGCCTTTGGGAAAGCCTGGAAATTGTACGGAATCGCCTTTTGTGTCATGCTGTTAGTCTTACTCTGGCAGCGATTTGACTTCTACTGGGGCGGAATCGGTATTTTCGTCGCCGGATTGTTAGTACAAAGTTACGGCTTTCTGGAAAGAATGCAAATAGCCGGACGACCTCCAGTAACAAATATGTACGAATCAGTTATTTGGGTAAGCTTCGGTGTCGTCGCCGTCGCCTTAATTTTTGAACTCATCAACCGCGCCAAATACTATCTCTTAGCCGCCGCCCCCATAGCCATAGTTTGCCTAATTTTAGCCGATAGTTTACCCACAGTTCTCGACTCAACAATTCAACCTTTAGTACCCGTCTTAAGAGACAACTTTTGGTTAAGCATCCACGTTCCCACAATCACTCTCAGCTACGCCAGCTTCGCCCTCGCAATGGGTTTAGGACACATTATTTTAGGACATTATTTATTTGCTCCCCAAGCAACCAAACGTCTCAAAAAACTAGCAAAATGGAACTACGGGATCTTGCAACTCGGCGTACTTTTACTAACAACTGGAATTATTCTCGGCGGGATTTGGGCGCACTTTTCTTGGGGCAGATTTTGGGGTTGGGACCCAAAAGAAACCTGGGCTTTAATCGCCTTATTAGCTTATTTAGTACCCTTACACGGTCGTTTAGTGGGTTGGTTAAGCGATTTCGGGATGGGTGTCGCCAGCGTCGTTTGTTTCAATGCTGTACTAATGGCTTGGTATGGGGTAAACTTTGTCCTAGGTACTGGTTTACACAGCTACGGCTTTAGCACTGGCGGCTCAGAATTAATTGTTAGTAGTTTAGTCGGCTTAGATTTATTGTTCGTCTTCGCAGCGACAATTCGACACCGAAGTTGGTTAAAAGCTAAAATTAAGCCACTATTGAATGCAGAAGAAACAAACAATTCTTCTCAGTTAATCGAACAAAGCTAATTTTGTTGAACCCTTCCCTCTTCAGGGGAGGGATTGACAAAAACTTGGCGAGAGGAAAAACTTTTCTAGAGAGGAGAACCAAGAATGAATCGTCGCAAATTTTTAAGTTGGGTAGGAATCGGCTTTTTAGCAAGTTCATTACCAGTAGCGATCGCCGCTTGTAATGACGAGACTACCACCGAACCCGAAGCAACTCAACCAAGTCCCGCAACCGAAACCGAAACCGAAACCGCAACCGAAACCGACAAATCTGTCCGCGAAGACGGTTTTCAAGCTATTGGAACTCCCGATGAATTAGCAAACGGTGGCACAATTTTAGACAAACAAGCTGGCGTTTTAGTCTTATCTAACCCCGAAGACAACAGTCTCACTGCGGTTAATCCTTTGTGTACCCACCAAGGTTGTACTGTCGATTGGAAACCAGAAGAAAAAACCCTCGTTTGTCCTTGTCATGGTTCTAAGTTTACACCCACAGGTGAAGTAGTAACCGGACCCGCAGCACGACCCCTAAAAACCTATGAAGTTAAAGAAGAAGATAATTTAGTTTTAGTTAAAATCGTTTCATGATTTTTTGGGAAAATAACAAATTTTGTGCTTGGTCTTTGAGTCTTTTTTTGCTAGGAACTACTCCCGCTTGCGATCTCGGTGTTTCTTCTCCCGTAGTAATGGAAACCCAACAGCAAACCCAGCAAGAAATTCTCCAAGCACTAACTCAAGCAGATATCGTTTATTTAGGAGAAACCCACAACAGTGAAGCAGATCATCAAGCCCAACTAGAAATCCTAGAGGCACTGTACCAAGAAAATCCGCAAATCGTCCTGGCGCTAGAAATGTTTCAGCGTCCGTTTCAAAATGTCCTTGATAAATACCTCGCTGGAGAAATAACTGAAGCAGAATTAATCGCCCGAAGCGAATACGAACAACGTTGGGGTTTTCCTTGGGAATATTACGCCCCTTTACTACGTTTTGCGAAAGAAAATCAGTTACCTGTCCTCGCTTTAAATACACCTAGCGAAATAACTCGTCAAGTTGCCCGAAACGGCTTAACAAGTTTGACACCAGACCAACAAAAATATATCCCACCTTTAGCCGAAATTCGTCTCGATAACGACGCATATCGAGCCATGATCCAAACAGTCTACCAAGCCCATCATCAAGGAGGACATGGTAATAGCGAAGGTTTCGATAATTTCTTCGCCGCCCAAGTTTTGTGGGATGAAACAATGGCAGAAAAAATCGCTCAATTCGCTCAAACAAATCCCGAACATCAAATCATCGTAATTGCTGGTCAAGGTCATGTTATTTATGGTTATGGAATACCTAGTCGCGTCGCCAGAAGATTAGCCAATGAAAATGTAGTCCAAAGTTCGGTTTTATTCAGCCAATCACCAGGACAAAACTCAGAAAACCAAGCCAAAATTGCTGACTATTTTTGGCAGCATTAAAGTTAATTTTTTCGTCGAATTAATAAGTAAAATAATAATTTTTATTTTTTCTTAAACTAGCAAAAATCTTGTTAATTGAGTTAGCAAATAAATTTTAAAATAGGTAATTAAAATAATGTCAACCTTAACTGAGGCAGAAGTAATCAGCAAAATTCAAGAGGGACAAAGTTTAAGCGAAGCAGAATTAAGTCATATTAACTTAGAAAACACTAATCTCGATCAAGCTGATTTCAGTGGCGCTTATTTACGCAGTGCCAACCTCAAAAACGCTTCTTTGCGACAAGCAAATTTAAGTCAAGCAACCTTGGTTTTTGCAATTCTTTCTCATGCTTCTTTAATTAAAACTAATTTAACTAACGCTAACTTGATTAGTGCGAATTTAGCTCATGCTAATTGCCGAGAAGCTTTCCTCAAATCAGCAAAACTTCGGGGAGGAAATTTATATTGCACTGAATTTGCTTTAGCTGATTTAACAGCAGGAGATTTTCATGAAGCAACCGTCATTCAAACTAATTTTAGTCAAGCTGATTTAGCAAATACTGATTTTCAATCAGCAAATTGTTGCCAAGCTAATTTCAGTAGCGCCAAATTACTTCAAGCCAATTTTGCCAAAGCAAATCTAAGTGAAACTAACTTGTTAGAAGCTTATTTAGACAAAGCAAATTTTACTCGTGCTAACATCCAAAACTCAGATTTCACCAAAGCAAGTTTAGTAGCTGCTAATTTCCCAACAGCTAGTTTAATTTCCACAAATTTTACTGAAGCTGAATTAAGTCAAGCAAACCTCGAAGCCGCGATCCTGCAAAAAGTCAACTTGACAAAAACATCATTATTTGCTGCTAATCTTGAAAGTGCAAGATTAATGGAAGTAAATCTCACAGGTACTAACTTACAAGATGCGAATTTAGAAAATACCTTTTGGGATCGAGTGGACTTCAGTGATTGTAACGTGAGGGGAGCAACTTTTACTGACGCACAAGGATTAACTCCACCCCAAAAAACTTTGCTTCGAGAAAATGGGGCTTTAAATGTTCCTTAGAGAAAAATTGCCGCAATCACCAGAGATTAACGCAACTACGCGAGATCCATTTCCGGCGCTGGGTTACTCAGTAGTTCTCCTAGGGAGTATGCCCAATCGCTGGTAAGTTGGTAGATTGGGACAGCTTATCAGAATAACGGAGATATTAACTTGGGTATCGAATTGCGTAGCTATGTCTTTATCGACAGCTTACAGCCTCAACACGCTGCTTATATTGGTACAGTAGCACTCGGATTTTTGCCTTTACCGGGAGATACATCACTTTGGATCGAAATTTCTCCAGGAATTGAAATCAATCGGATTACTGATGTGGCGCTGAAAGCTACCAGAGTACGCCCAGCCGTGCAATTTGTCGAACGACTTTATGGTTTGTTGGAAATTCATGCAGGGAACCAAGGCGAGACAAAAACGGCGGGTAAAGCCATTTTAGATGCTTTGGGAGTCGAAGAGAGCGATCGCCTCAAACCAAAAGTAGTTTCTAGCCAAATTATTCGCAATGTTGACCCTCACCAAACCCAACTTATCAATCGTACCCGACGCGGACAACTCCTTTTAGCAGGGCAAAGTCTTTATATTCTCGAAGTACAACCTGCGGCTTATGCGGCTTTGGCTGCTAATGAAGCCGAAAAAGCTGCTTTGATTAATATTCTCCAAATTAACGCTGTTGGTAGCTTCGGACGGCTTTATCTCGGTGGCGAAGAACGAGATATTATTGCAGGTTCTCAAGCCGCTTTAACAGCAATTGAAAGTGTTTCTGGACGCACTAATCCTGCAAGTAGTAGTTCTGAGTAAACAAATACACTTTTTTTCTTGAGTTCTAAATCAACTAATTTTCTTGGCAATTTGCATTTTCCGATCTCTTTTTCTGTCTCTTTGGAGATTTTCCGAAAAGGATTGCTAAAACTATTTCTGTATACAAATTTACAAAAATTTTAATTCCAAAACAGCATCTCGATCATGAAAAAAAAACATTAATTCCGAAAAAATGTAATTAATGTTACAAAAAAACTTTTTCAATCTGTCTATATATTTACTAAGCAAGATAGATTATTTTGAGTCAATCTATTTTTGATGTAAAAGTTCAGAGAAAGTCTAGACATCATCATCTATGCCTGGATAAAATTAATTTTTCCCAGGCATTTACCTTTATTTGAAGTCAAAGAGTGTAAATCATTCAGGTCTAATCCTGACGATTTTTGGAGAATTATTCAGAAAATGTCTTTACAAACCGAACTTTTAGAAACAAGTTTCCAAAAAGTGAAGCCCCATGCTAACGAATTTGGGGTCAGCTTTTACGAAAACTTGTTTAGTAAATATCCAGAAGCCAAGCCGTTATTTGCCACTACCGATCTCGCAGAACAGCAAAAAAAATTAATGGCTTCGTTAGTATTAGTAGTGGAAAATATTCGTAAGCCAGAAGTGTTAGAATCAGCACTCAAAGGCTTAGGAGCAAAGCACGTCAAATATGGAGCCTTACCAGAACATTATCCCCTGGTAGGCAATGCTTTGCTAACCACATTTGAGCAATATTTAGGCTCAGATTGGACACCAGAAGTGAAACAAGCCTGGGTAGATGCTTATGGTGCAATTACCGAATTAATGTTGTCGGGTGCTGACTATTCACCAGAAATAGTTAACTTAGAAACAGCCCCAGCAACACCAACAACAACAACAGCATCGCCTGTAGAATTAGTTGAAAGTAGCTTTGAGAAAATCAAACCTCAAGCTAATGAATTTGTGGCGAGTTTCTACGAAAACTTGTTTAGTGCGTCTCCCGAAGCCAAGCCATTATTTAACACAACTAACATGGCAGAGCAAAAGAAAAAATTGCTGGCTTCGTTAGTCTTAGTAGTGGAAAATATTCGCAAGCCAGAAGTGTTAGAATCAGCACTCAAAGGCTTAGGAGCAAAGCACGTCAAAT
>JAWQFW010000029.1:7906-16443 GCA_035968095.1 Oscillatoria sp. PMC 1068.18 | reverse complement strand
AACAAGCCTGGGTAGATGCTTATGGTGCAATTACCGAATTAATGTTGTCGGGTGCAGACTATTCACCAGAAATAGTTCAGCTAGAAACAACCCCAGCAGCAACCACAACAACAACAGCATCGCCTGTAGAATTAGTCGAAAGTAGCTTTGAGAAAATTAAACCTCAAGCGAACGAATTTGTGGCAAGTTTCTACGAAAACTTATTTACGGCATCTCCAGAAGCGAAGCCATTATTTAACACAACTAACATGGCGGAGCAAAAGAAAAAATTGCTGGCTTCGTTAGTGTTAGTAGTGGAAAATATTCGCAAGCCAGAAGTGTTAGAATCAGCACTCAAAGGCTTAGGAGCAAAGCACGTCAAATATGGCGCATTACCAGAACATTATCCTTTAGTAGGCAATGCTTTGTTAACCACATTTGAGCAATATTTAGGCTCAGATTGGACACCAGAAGTCAAACAAGCTTGGGTAGATGCTTATGGTTCAATTACCGAATTAATGTTGTCGGGTGCGGACTATTCACCAGAAATAGTTAAGTTAGAAACAGCACCAAAAACACCGACAGCAGCGCCAGTAAAACCAACAACTCAGCCTGTATATTCAGCTTCGACACCAGTGTATCAAGAAGAAGAAATCAACTGGGGTTTGTTCGGCGGTATTTTCGCTGGTGCAGGCTTATTAACGATTATTTTGCTGCTGCTTTTGTGAAGGTCGAATCATGGGATTTAATTGGGGCAGAATCTTCCAACCAGGAAAATTTTTTCAATCAAAATTTGCCATTATTGGCATTGGTTTAGTAATTTTATTGGGTTTGGGTACTGCCTTAGCTTTAGATCAACGGAGTATTTTCTTGCCTGGGGAAACTTCCGACGGACATTATTTGTTTGAGACATCTTGCAAATCTTGTCATGAAGGATTTAAGCCCGTCAGTAACGAAACTTGTATGCGCTGTCATGAAGCAGAAATGGCGACAGATACCCACGGGGCGAAGAAATTTCGCGATCCTCGTTGGGCAGAGTTTTTAACTAAGTTAGATGCACTAACTTGTACTGCTTGTCACGAGGAACATATCTATATGTTCGGTAGAGGGGTACATCTGAAGCCAGATTTGTGTATGGCTTGTCATGAAGGAGTAATTACGGGAGACGTACCTTCTCATAAAGGCTTTGCAGCAGATGGTTGTTGGACGGCGGGGTGTCATAATTATCACGATCACCGCTCAATTTCGACGGGATTTTTAGCGGATAATCTGGATCAACCGCCGATGTTACCGAAGCCGGAATTACCGGAGTTGGAGGTAACGCCAAAGTTAGAAAAAGCACCAGCGCCAGATTTGGGTAAAGAGTTTCTGGGGGGTAAGTAATGAGGAAAAGAGTCGTCATTGTCTTTACCCTCTTGCTGACAATTACTTTTTTGTTGGTGAATATTATTTTTTCCGGCGAGAAAGGTTACAATTCGGTGGTTTTAGCTCAAACTAGCCAAGCTGAGTTGACCGAAATTAACCAACTTTGGCAAGATAGCGCCCATGCTTTGGCTGAGGTAAATTGCTCTAGCTGTCATCTCGACGAGGAAACCAAAGAGTTGTTGGTTAAACCAAGTTACGAAAGTTGTCAAAGTTGTCACGAAGCGCAGGTAGAGACATTTTTGTTGGGTAAACATGGAATTCGGATTGCGGAGGGATTAGATCCTTTAACTCCTGCGATCGCCCATTTACCCATGAAAGACTCGGCTTTAGACAAGCAAATGACTTGTAATACTTGCCATAACGTGCATTCAGTAAATACAATCCAAGCCTCAGTTGATGCCTGTTTAACCTGTCATAACGACAATCATTCGCTCAACTACGAACGATCGCAACACGCCAAACTCTTTTTCGCCGTCGAAGACACTTTAACCCGACCAAACAGCGAGTCAGTAACTTGTGCTACCTGCCATTTACCCCGACAAGAATTCGGTAGCAAAATTCATGTTAACCACAACAATACTTATACCTTATTGCCACGCGATCGCCTGGTCAAAGAAGTTTGTATGAATTGTCACGGAATGGAATATTCCTACAACAGTATCTTTGACGAAGAATTAATTGAAGGTAATTTCCATCACCAGCCCACAAAAGACTTAGAAACTCTGGAGTTAGTGCGTCTGCGCGAGGAAAAAAGAACCAGCAAATAATTTTTCTCACTACTACCAAAAGAACACGCAAATATATTCATTATTTGAGAGGAGAAACAACAATGTCATCATTAATTACTTGGTTTCCTAACCTAAAATCGAAAATGCTCGGCTTATTCGCCCTCGGTTTAGCTATTTGCTTTACCGTTGTCTCCTGCGGAGGCGATGGTGGCGACACGCAAACAGAAGCTTCTGGCGGCGGCGCAGGTGGCATCGCTCCAGAAGTCGTTGTAGACTATGTTCACACAGTTTTGCTAGCCGATCGCACCGCTTATACCAAGCACGTCGTTAACCGCCTCAAAACCCTAGAAGGACAAGAAAAAGCAGATGGTGTCGTCCCCGCCGAAGCTACCGAAGCTTGGCAACAAAGCAACGGTGTACCCCTACCCGCACAAATGTTCCGTTTAGGTTCAGAAATCGCGGCTGAGGAAGGCGCATTTACCTACGGTTTAATTTCACCTTGGAACATCAACGACGCACAAGCGCCCAAAGGTGAATTTGAAGAACAAGGAATGCAGCAAGTTGTCGAAAGTGGCGAACCATATAAAGATTATCGCGAAATTGCTGGTCAAAGATATTTCTCTGCTATTTATCCTGACAAAGCTGTCGCAGAAGCTTGCGTTAGTTGCCATAACAACCATCCTGTCCACAAAGAACGTTATCCTGATAAGCAATTCGAGATGGGCGAAGTTATGGGTGGTATTGTTATCAATTTACCTGTAGAGGGAGCATAAGCCGTTCACTGGGGACTTGGTAATTGGGGACTGGAAGGGAGGACAAGGAGGAAACGGAGGATAAGGAGGAAATGGAGGACAAGGAGGAAATGGGGGACAAGGAAGAGTAAATTTTGGTAAGACCATCTCTCTTTATTCCCAACACCGACCACACTTCCAATTCCTCCAATTCTCCCAACACTTCCAATTCCCCCAACACCGACCATTCTCCCAACACCGACCATACCTCCAATTCCCTAATTCCCAACCTGCCATGAAACCGAAATTTTCTACCTTAATTATCCTAACTTTCGTTTCAGTAGCGATTCTCACTCCTTTCGTACTCAGTCCTTGGTATTTAGATATTTTACGCGAACAAGCTTTTGAAACTCATCAGTTTTTCAAAGGAGAAATTTATAAGCAAGCTACGGGATATATCGCTTTGGTTTTTGTACTGATGGAAATGTTGCTAACGGTGAGAAAACGTAGCCGAGGCTGGAAATTTAAGCTTGTGCTTCCTGGTTCGATCGTGTTTTGGCGGAGTTTACATATTTTTGCTGGGATTGGGTTGTTGGCGATCGTGCTAGTTCATACTATTGGTGCAAATGGTTTGAATTTTAATGCGATCTTTCTCTGGGTATTTTTTGGGGTGGCGCTTTCAGCTTTACTTGGGGTAGTAGCGGAAACAGGAGTGTTAGAATCACCAAGGAAATATTTTGGTTGGACTCCAGCGAAAGAAGGTTTGGGTAAAATGTTACCGGGTATGTCTAAAGGACCTTTGATTCGGAATCTCCGTGCAATTTGGCTAACTACTCATATTTTGTTAGTTAGTGTCTTTTTTGTTATGCTGGGATTTCACATTTTTCTCGCTTATTACTACCAATAATGACTAAATTTCGCTCTTTTATTTTTGCACTCCTTGCTCTAGTTTTTGTGGCTGGAATTTTTTTAGCAAATCGCGCTGATGTGGCGGCAATAAGCAACTCGACGGTGACAGGTTTAGCAGTAATGAAGGAAATGGCAAAAGATACGGTTCCTTATCAAGTTGCTGTTAGTAATAATAAGCCGACGTTGATTGAATTTTATGCTGATTGGTGTACGACTTGTCAATCTTTGGCTCCAACTCTGAAGAGTTTTCATCAAGAATATGGGAGAAAAGTTAATTTTGTGATGTTGAATGTAGATGATCCTCAGTGGCGAGATGTAATTAAAAAATATCGGGTTACTGGTGTTCCTCAACTGACTTTTTTAGCTGCTGACCGAGAAAATAGCAAAACTTTTATTGGTAAGGTTCCTCAAGAAATTTTAGAGGATATTTTCGTAAGTTTGTCAAGGTAAAAAGGATTAAGTTAAATTAAAGTTTATAGGCAATGAGTTTAAAAATTCAATTGTTGGAAGCGAGTTTCGAGAAGATTAAACCACAAAGTCAAGAATTTTCTCAGAGTTTTTATCGGAATCTTTTTTTAGAGTATCCGGAGTTAGAACAGTTATTTGCTAATACGAATTTAGTGGAACAACAACGAAAGTTAATTTTGTCTTTGGCTTTAATTGTTGATAATTTACGCAGTCCAGAAACTTTGGATCTAGCTTTGAAAAGCTTGGGAGCTTATCATGTAAAAACGGGTACAGTGAAAGAACATTATCCCTTGTTAGGTGATATTTTGCTGGCAACGTTTGCAGATTTTCTTGGTGCTAATTGGACAGAAGAATTAGCTCAAAGTTGGCGAGAAGGTTATGAAACAATTAGTAATTTAATGTTAGAAGGGGCGAAAAATCCGGAAGCATATTTGCACGAAGAATTAACTTTTTATGAGTGGTTAGAACTTTATGGAGAATCAAGTCCCTATTTAATTGAATCCATTGGTGACATGACTGATTTTAAGTATCGCAAACCAGTTTAGAGCATAACTTGAATCAGGCGATCGCGTCCTTGGGCTTTAGCTTCATATAATGCTGTATCTGCTGCTTTGATCAAAGCTTGAGGAGATTGAGAACTAATAGGAATCGTCGTGGCAACTCCGATACTGAGCGTCACGTATTCACTGACAGTAGATTGAGCATGAGGAATGCGAACGGCTTTGACAGCAGCGCGGATTTTTTCAGCAACAGCTTTCGCACCACAATCATCAGTATTCGGTAAAATAACCACAAACTCTTCACCACCATAACGAGCCGCCAGATCCGCCGCCCGTTGAGCCGCTTGCGCGATCGCCCCAGAAACTTTTTTCAGGGCTTTATCTCCCGCCGGATGACCATAATGGTCATTATACTTTTTGAAATAGTCAATATCGCAGATAATTAAAGACAAAGGCTGACCATCGCGAGCCAAACGCCGCCATTCCCGGTTGAGAACTTGATTAAACTGACGGCGATTCGCAACTCCAGTCAGACTATCAAGATTAGCGATTTCGCGCAAACGCTCATTCGCAATTTCCAACTGACGATAAAGTTCCGATTGTTGAATCGCGATCGCCACTTGGGTTGCTAAATGTTCCAAAAAACTAATTTCCCATTCTTGCCACTCACGGGAATTATTATAATGCTGGGCAACCAACATTCCCCAGAGAAAACTTTCCCCTAACTTACCGTTGCGACTCTTGGGTTGAGGTTCCCTTTGCCAAATTGGTACAGTTAAAAGCGATTTCAGCAAAGAATTCGCGATCAGATCCATTTCTGCGTCTACTTCGCCAGTATTTTGCGGAAACTGAATAACTTCCGAATCCGAAGACTTTTGCACCACAATATTCAAAGCCGCCGCTACCTCTGGATTCCACAAAGGGCGATCGCAGCTAGCCACCGATTTCACCACCACAATCCCAGAATTATGCGACTGAGTACGACAAACCAACACTCGTTCCGCATTCAGAAATTGCCGCACTTCCGCAACCGTCGCTTCCAAAATCTCCTTGAGATCCAACGACTGACGAATCCGTTCCGAAATTTTTCCTAACAACTTTTCCCTGTCAGCCTGTTGTTTGAGCGCAATCAAATCCATTTGACGTTCAATCGCGTAGCGCATCGCCCTTGCAAGCAACTCACCGTCAAAATTTCCCTTCACCAGATAATCTTGCGCCCCCTGTCGCACCGCTTCGAGAGCAACCGTCTCATCATCAAGAATTGTCAAGACAACAATCGGAATTTGAGGTGCTTTCGCCTTCACTTCCGCGATCGTTTCCAGCCCTTTGCTATCCGGCAAAGCCAAATCTAACAAAATAACTTCAATCAAACCGGAATTACCATCTTGCTGAGATAAATAATCTAGCCCCGCTTCCAAACGGTTAAACGAAATCAACTCAAAACTAAGCTCACTGTCCACTTCAGACAAAAGCTCCTCGATCAATTCTGTCTCCGCGAGGTTATCTTCAATCAAAAGAATTTTTAGGGAATGACTATCCATAGCTTGCCGAAGTTCAAAGCAGTCATAACGACTATTTTTTCGAGTTCTTGTACTCTGATCTAGCATAAATCTTATTTCTCAAGAACTTCGGCAAAAGTTTTCTCTAGCGCCCTTTTCCCATTTCAGCTAATTTTTCTGGCTTGGAGCGAAAGCAAAACCTGTAGAGAGGTTGCATGCAACCTCTCTACGTCTCTACCTCTCTACGTCTCTACACAATTTCATGTAACCTAGACCAAGCAAATTCGGATCAGACCATTTTCCTCAATCAACGCTACAGAAGCAGATCCCAGAGCATTGATTGAGAAAAGAAGTAAATTCCCACTAAATTTAACTCATTTCTGGCAAAAAAGACCGAGGTTGAATAGGTGCAATCCCCTCGGCTAACTCTTCCATATCAGCCAAATTTCCATCACAATACAGTGCTAAATCACATCCGGCTGCCAAACTATCTTTCACCTTACTCACCAAGTCGCCAGACAAAGCTTTCATCATCAAATCATCAGTCACCAGCACCCCTGCAAAGCCAAGATACTCGCGAATCACTTCCCGAATCACTTTCGCAGAAATAGTCGCACAACGCTCCGAATCATAGGCAGTATAAATCACATGGGCAGTCATCGCCCAAGAAACCGATTTCGCTAAAGCTTGGAAAGGAATAAAATCACGAGAACACAACTCTTGCACCGATGCCTCCACCACAGGTAACGCCTGATGACTATCCACCAAAGCCCTACCGTGACCAGGGAGATGTTTAATCACCGGAACCACACCCCCCGCCTGATAACCTTTAATTACCGCTTCAGCGAGAGTAATAATCTCTTCAGGGGAATTACTGTAAGCTCGACCCCCAATCACCGGATCGGCTCCCGGGATGGGACAATCTAAAACTGGGGCGCAATTAACGTTAATTCCCAGCTTTTTTAGCTCGTCTGCGGTGCGCTTGGCATCCGCTTCCGCGAAACTGGCTGCTTCGTTGATGTCAGGGGTTTGCTGCAAATAGGATGCGGCGGCTGGTGCAGCCCACCAGTGGGGAGCATCCAGACGCACCACTCGCCCCCCTTCTTGGTCAATTAAAATCGGAATGTCTTCTTGCTTCAGACAATCTCTCAACGCCTCAGTTAACTGTTTTGTTTGGGTAGGAGTTTCACAGTTGCGTCGGAACAAGATAAATCCCGCAGGTTGAGAACGAGTAAACAGTTGTCGTTCTGCTTCGGATAACGTAGTCCCAGCACAGGAAAAAATAATGGGTAACATTTTCAATATAAAAGTGAACAGTGAACAGTAAACAGCGATAAGAGATTATGCTAGCAAGGTTTTCCGAAAATGAGGATGTCCTAATTAACTCGTTCTCTGCTATGGATACTCGAATCTTGGACTAACACTAAATCTACTTTAATTAACGAAAAAGCTACATCAATGGATCTGTGATCTTACCTCTGGTTTTGGGAAAGACAATCCATCTTGAAAATAAATTAGGCATAATGGAATCATTGCTTTTTTTCTTTCTCTGCAATGAACGAAGCCCGTATCCAAGCTTACCTGAAGCTGACCCAAGAATTACTCCAATGTCCCAGTGGGGAAGAACCAGACATTCTCAACGCGAACCGAGAATTAATCGATTCTGGCTTAATCTCGACAATGAACCAAGTCGCAGCAATGCTAGCGGAAAATGGCGAGGAGAATCGGGCTGAGTTTTTGCGACAAATGGCGGGACATTTGGGGGAAATTCTGGGGCTGACGGCTGAGGAAGGTGCAGCGACACCGCAAGCATATCTGGAGTTTTTGGCTGAGGTATTGCAAGCAGAATATGAAAGTAATGACCAACGAGTCGTTTATCCCATCCTGCAACGGAATCAAGATAAACTGGATCGTAACTTTGCTCGAACTTTGCAAACATGGGCAACTGAAAATCTTGCTGCTGCTAACCCAGAAGAAGCCGAAACAATTGCGGCGTTAATTGAAAATTTTAGTATCGATATTAGCAATTTTCCCCTCGGTCGCAGAATTGATAACCTAGAAATTGCTATTACTGGTTACGAGATCGTTTCATCAGTTTACACCCGCGAGGCTTTTCCCGAATTTTGGGCAATGACGCAAAATAATCTCGCTGCTGCCTATAGTGACAGAATAGAGGGGTCAAGGGCGCAAAATCTCGAAGATGCGATCGCGGCTTACCATCTAGCTTTAGATGTCTACACCCGCAAGGCTTTTCCCGAATATTGGGCAATGACGCAAAATAATCTCGCTGCTGCCTAT
>JAWQFW010000029.1:0-7806 GCA_035968095.1 Oscillatoria sp. PMC 1068.18 | reverse complement strand
TGTCAGAGAATCAAGGGGTCAAGGGCGCAAAATCTCGAATCGGCGATCGCTGCTTGTAACAACGCTTTAGATGTCTACACCCGCGAGGCTTTTCCCGAATATTGGGCAGATGCACAAATAATTCTCGCTAATGCCTATTGTCAGAGAATCAAGGGGTCAAGGGCGCAAAATCTCGAATCGGCGATCGCTGCTTACACTTCGGCTTTATCAGTCTACACCCGCGAGGCTTTTCCGGAACAATGGGCAATGACGCAAAATAATCTTGCTATTGCCTATAGTAACCGTATTTTCGGCTCAAGGGCAGAGAATATTGAAAAGGCGATCGCTGCTTACACTTCGGCTTTATCAGTCTACACCCGCGAGGCATTTCCCGAAGATTGGGCAATGACGCAAAATAATCTCGCTAATGCTTATCAAAACCGGATTCGGGGGTCAAGGGCAAAAAATCTCGAATCGGCGATTCGTGGTTATCGCGCAGCCCTAGAAATCCGCACCCCAACAGCTTATCCCATCAATTGTTTAACAACAGGACGTAACTTAGGCAACCTCGGCTACAACAACGACAACTGGGAACTCGCCATCGAAGGTTATACCCCAGCCATAGCCGCCGTCGAACAAAGTCGCGACTGGGCTACCTCACCCGATACCAAACAAAAACTGATTGAAGATGCCCTCGGTGTCTACAATCGCCTCATCCAAGCCTACCTCCAAACCAACCAACTCCAACCAGCCCTCAAAACCGTCGAACGTAGCAAATCCCGCTACCTCGTCGAACTCCTCAACAACGCCGAACTTTTCCCGAAAAACGCCACCGCAGCCCAAAAACAGCAACTCCGCCAACTCCGCCGCGAAATCGCCACCCTGGAACAAACCTTAGCCCAAGACGGTAGCGACGCAAACATCTCACCAGAAACCGACAGCGACAGCCGCAGCCACAGCCAACCAGCCACCAGCCAGCAACCCACAAACCCTAACCGAGAAGAACTCCAAACCAAGCTACACCAACTCAACCAACTCCTCGACGAAATTGGCGACGACGAATTTAACCTCACCCAGCGAGTAGAAATCGATTTCAACTTAGCCACCCTCCTCGACACCGAAACCGCCATCCTCGAATGGTACATCGGGGAATCTCGTTTCTACACCTTCATCATCACCCACGACAGTATCCACTGCCTCGAACACAGCGAGTCAGACTTAGAAAAACTGATTGCTTGGGGAAACACCTATCTCAACGACTACGGCGAGAAATCCTGGAATTCTGCCCTCGCGCCCCGCTTAACCGCCCTCAGCGAGATTTTGAATTTGAGCCAAGTCCTTGAGAAAATCCCCGCAACGTGCAGCAAGTTGATTTTAATTCCCCATCGCTATTTGCACTTGTTCCCCCTCCACGCCTTACCCGTCAATGCTAGCTGTCATTCTCAGCTAATCTGTTATTCTGAGCCAAAACGCCCTAGCAGCTTCTCGCAGAGTAATATAGCGTTCTCCGTTGCCGAATCTGACCATAAAAACTTATACCTTCTCGACTGTTTCGGAGGCGGAGTCAGCTACGCACCCAGTTGTCAACTCCTCCAACTCCTCCAAACCAGAAAGCGCCCAGACGCACCCAAACGTCCCTTCTTCGCCATCCAAAACCCCACCGAAGACTTACGCTACACCGACATCGAAGTGGAAACCATCGAGAAAAAATTCGACCCGCGTTACATCCTCAAGCGCAAGGAAGCGAATAAACTTGCATTCGACGACGCGACAACGTTAGAGAATTTACGCCGCAGCTACTACGCTCATTTTTCCTGTCACGGGGCGTTTAACCCAGAGTCGCCGTTAGATTCAGCTTTGATTTTAGCTGGAGCGATGGAAATGCAGGCGGAGCCTGGGGTTGAGGTTCCCCCACGGAGTGAGGAAACCAGTGACTCCGGGGAAATGCAGGCGGAGCCTGGGGTTGAGGTTCCCCCGCAGAGCGAGGGAACCAGTGGAGAGAGGGAAGTAACGCTGCGCGACGGCAGAAAAGCGAAAACAGGCGAAAGCCTCACTTTACGAGAAATCTTCGCCAAGCTAGAGTTACCTGGTTGTCGCTTAGTGACACTTTCAGCTTGCGAAACTGGCTTGATAAGCTTCGACAAACTCACTGACGAATATATCGGTTTACCAAGTGGCTTTTTGTACGCGGGAAGTACGAATGTAGTTAGTAGTTTGTGGTGTGTAGATGATTTCGCGACGGCGTTTTTAATGATTCGTTTTTACGAAAACTTATCCACTGCTTCTAGCATTACTTTAGCGCTGAACCAAGCTCAAATGTGGCTGCGAGATGCTACACAACGAGAGTTACAAAATTGGGTAGAAACTCTCAGGTTAGATGCTACCAGCCAAAACACAATTCAAGAGTTTTTCTCTTGGATACAACCAGAACTAAAGCCTTTTTCTGAACCGCAGTATTGGGCGGCTTTTTGTGCGATTGGTCAATAAATTTTCATTATCATTTTGTGGAATTATGAACCCAGATCAAGCTATCCTAGCATTCCTAAAACTTCTTGCTGATGCGGATTTTTCTTTCCCACCAGAAGCGATAAAAACCTTATCTCATCTTGACGAAAAATTAGCTCAACTCGGACAAGAAAAAATTGCCACAGAAACAGAAGCAAAACAAGCTTTGCTTAATGAAATTAAGGCTTGGTGTCGTCAGTATCCCAAAATCGGTATGGAAGTAATTTCTCGAACTAGGGAAATACCAGTTCCGGGATTAGAAGATGATGACGAAGAAATGTCACCAGAGGAGATAAAATTAAAACCAGTAACGGAAGCTGACGATGAGGTAATCTTAGAAAATCGCTTTCCAATTCTCCCAAAACTGCGTCAGAATATTCAATTGCGACAAAGCTATCAAGCTAATGAAAAATCAAGCTAGCAATTATGATGAGAAATTGAAGTTTATTTATGCACCTAACGTGCATCTATTTGCTTATAGTTTGCATAAGGATACCAAGCAGGATAACCTACTTTGGCAGGAAAGCAATTTATTGTTGAGCAAACTGACGCAAAAACAACTACCTTTGAGTGATTTCAATTTCTCATCTACTCACCGTCGTCGTCTGCTGTTACCAAAGAATTTTCTGACGAATAAGTTGCCGTTAAAAAGTAAGGTTGAGTGGGAAAATTCGCAGCTAAAGATTACTGGTTTTGCTTCTCCGTTACAGCTAGAAGATAGTTATTGTCTCTCGCTTAATTTACGTCGTCCGGAAACAGAAAATGGTCAAAAAACTTCTTTAGTTAATGTCAATTTTTACAGTAAATTTAATCCAGGTAACTGTTTAATTTTTAAGGACGATAAGCAGTTATTTTTAGGAGAAACTTTATTAATTACTGGTTGGCTAACTCCGGAACAAAAACAGTATAGCCGTCAAAACAATAACTTTTTCAAGGATTTAGCTACTGATTGTGTGAAAGCCTTAATTCCCGAACGAAAAAAGCGTCCCAGTTTTTATCGTCAGGGAGAACTTTTTGGAAGTCCAATTTTTGCTTATGGACTACCTTCCCAAGAAGCAAATACACCTCAGATTTTAGTTTGGTTTTTTTTGCAACCAGAAACTAATCAAAAATTTGTCACTTGTTCTGAACAATTATTTGATTTATTTTTCTTTCAGCATAAGGCGATTAAAGCTTTCCAAAATAGTCGGGTTATTTATAATGTCTTAGCCGAAAAATTAACGGAAATTGAAGAAGATGCTAATCAATTTCAAGGTATAAATACGAGGAATAAATATTTAAGTAATCGAGAGTTAAAAATTTTACAAGATAAGTTGCAAAAATTACCAAAAGATGCTCTCGGATTTGCGGAAAATTTACGTTTGTTATCTGCTTATGAGAATACAATTAGTTTGAATCAGCATAATTATCGAGAAAAGTTAGCACAAATCAGTGAGAATGTCGGGGAAAAAGACTTAAGTTTCTTAGCAGATTTTGAGCAAAAAAGCTGTATAATTTTTCGCGACCAAATTCAAGGAGATTTGAACTATTTTGTTCCCGGTGTGGGTTTAGTCGATCGCGCGATCGCGTCAATTCGTGGTTTAGTAGAAATAGACCAGGCAGAAAGCGATCGCCAGTTGAATCTGACAGTTGCTATGCTAGGTGTGGGGATAGCGGCTGGGGGAATCTTCGCAACCAGTTACGCTTTAAGCGTCAACGAAGCTATCCAGCTACCAAACTTGTCGTTACCCCTCAAACCTTTACATCCCGTTACCAAGTCTTTTTTGTGGAGTATGGCGATCGGGATTTTTGCCGCAATTTTAACTGGGATAATCATGGGCTGCTGGGAAAAATGGCGTAAACGGCGTTAAAATGACAAAAATTATTAACTTTTTGCTCAAGTAAACTTCCTCTATTTACTAATAGCAAAAATCACCCTCAAGCTAATATTAAATACACAAATTTCGGTAACTTGTAGATACCTGACAAACAACATCTCTAATTCGGGCGAGTGAATATTTTGCCAAATCCCATACAATTGCTATATACTATTTTGACCGAAAAACGTCGGAAATTTACCAAACGCAAGATCCGTAAACTGCGCTAGCGCTACTCCGCCAATCGCACTCAAAAGTTTAACAAATTGGTATCATATATTATGGCTTGAAAATGTCAACTTATGAACTCGATTCTCGAACAACTTAGAAATCGCTTTAGTAAAGCGCTTGTCGCCGCTTTTGGCGAAAACTTAGCGACTTATGACCCCCAAGTCGTCCTTGCATCCAACCCCAAATTTGGTGACTATCAATCGAATGCTGCTTTACCCTTAGCGAAACAGTTGCGTCAAAAACCAAGGGAAATCGCGCAGCAAATTGTTGCTAATCTTGAAGTTAGCGATTTCTGTCAACCACCAGAAATTGCTGGACCGGGATTTATTAATCTTACCCTGCAACCAGCATATCTGGAAACCAGGTTACAGGAAATTCAAACTGATGCGCGTTTGGGTGTGGAAATAGCGAAACAAACCCAACGAGTTGTGATCGATTTCTCTAGTCCAAATATTGCGAAAGAAATGCACGTCGGACATCTACGTTCGACAATTATAGGTGATTGTATTGCCCAAATTTTAGAATTTCGCGGTCATGATGTTTTGCGTCTCAATCATGTGGGTGACTGGGGAACTCAATTTGGGATGTTAATTGCTTATTTACGAGAAGTTTATCCCGAAGCTTTAACGACTGCTGATGCTTTAGAAATCGGCGATTTAGTAAGTTTTTATCGTCAAGCAAAGAAACGTTTTGACGAAGATGAAGAGTTTCGAGAAAAGTCTCGTCAAGAAGTGGTTAAATTACAAGCAGGTGCTAATGATAGTCGTCATGCTTGGGAGTTACTTTGTGACCAATCTCGGCGCGAATTTCAGGTAATTTACAACCTTTTAGCTGTAGAATTAACGGAAAGGGGCGAATCTTTTTACAATCCTTTGTTACCCGCAGTTGCAGAAGATTTAGCGACCCAAGGTTTGTTAGAAGAAAACCAAGGTGCGAAATGCGTTTTCCTGGAAGGTTTCACGAATAAAGAAGGTGAAGCGTTACCGTTAATTGTGCAAAAATCCGATGGTGGGTATAACTATGCAACCACAGATTTAGCCGCTTTACGCTATCGTATCCAAAAAGATAACAGCGATCGCCTCATTTATGTCACCGACGCGGGACAAGCGACTCACTTCGGGGCTGTGTTTCAAGTCGCAAAACGCGCAGGATGGATACCTGATAACGTCGAAGTCGTTCACGTTCCCTTTGGTTTGGTTCTAGGTGAGGACGGGAAAAAACTCAAAACTCGTTCCGGGGAAACCATTCGGTTGCGAGATTTGTTGGATGAGGCGATCGCCCGCGCCCATAATGACTTAGAATCAAGATTAACTAGGGAAGACCGTCAAGAAAGCCCAGAATTCATCGATAACGTTGCGAAAACCGTCGGAATTGGGGCTGTTAAATACGCAGACTTAAGTCAAAATCGCATTAGTAACTACATCTTCAGTTACGATAAAATGCTTTCACTGCAAGGGAATACCGCACCTTATTTACTTTATGCTTATGTTCGAGTCCAAGGTATCGCTCGTAAAGGTGATATTGACTTAGAAAATTTAGGAACCAAAGCCAAGATTATCTTAGCAGAAGAAACCGAAATAACCTTAGCTAAACACATCTTACAACTCAGCGAAGTTCTCAAAGAAGTCGAAGAAGATTTGTTACCAAACCGTCTTTGTCAATATCTTTTTGAACTTAGCCAAAAGTATAATCAATTTTACGATCGCTGTCCAGTTTTACAAGCAGATGAACCCTCGCGAACATCTCGCTTAATTTTGTGCAACCTCACCGCGAATACGCTTAAGTTAGGTTTATCTCTCCTTGGTATACCTGTCCTCGAAAGAATGTAAATCTCATTTCGATTCTAGGGGCTTCAGCCCCTAATTAAATTAGCTTAGTTTACTCTTAAAAACTGTGTCTCACGAACGATTTAAAATTATGCAAGAACAAACATTTCAACTTGATGACTTGATGATTAAATTTCTCGAACGCTGTCAAGAATATGGCTTTCAAAACCCCAGCGAAGTCGTCAGAATTGCTTTAGCAAAATTACAGCTAACATTGAATACAGATGACTTACAAGAATCAGCCGATCTTTATGCTGAAATTTACGAACGCGATCGTGAATTACAAGAACTTACCGATGCAGATATACAAGAATGGATAATAAATTAGAGCAATATCGAGAGATTGCCAAAAACCTGATTAACGAGTATGCTAATTATAAACCAAGTTTAGGTAACGTCGAATTACAAGCTATCAGCGATCGCGACTTTTATTTATTGATTAGTTTTGGCTGGAACGGCAATCGCCGAGTTCACAGTACAATTTTACACTTACGGATTGCTAATGGCAAATTTTGGATTGAGCGAGATGAAACTGAAGAGGGAATAACCCAAGATTTACTCAACTGCGGTGTTCCGAAACAAGATATCGTTCTAGCATTTTATCATCCCGAAGACCGGAAACTTACTGATTTTGCGATCGCCTAATCGCTTGTGAATAAGAATCGATATCCGCGTTTATCCGCATTTATCTGTGGTTTCGTTTCAAATTCCCAACCTTCCCAAAATTTCCAAAACCAACTTTTTCCTTTGCGGACTTTTAGCAAATGTCTCAAATAACAATTGACGTAATAACCAGCGACGCAAACGAGGTAAAATTAATAATAACAACCGCTTAATTCCTACTTCTAATAGCCAAGACATTAACAAAGGTGCTAACAGCGTAATCGGATTAATTGGTAACAGCTTTTCTAAATTACCTAATACCGTTACTGCGACAATAATTAAAGATAATCCCCAGGAAAACCAATTTAACCAATTTTGGGCTTCTAATCGCAATTGTACAAATAATTGTTCGATCAGCCAGTAATGAGCAGAACTAATTTTCAAAGCAAAATCTGGTAAACTTAAACAATCATGAGCAACTTGATGGAAAATATCTCCATCTAAAGAGATAACACTCCGCATTAAAGGAATGTTAAAATTATCCTGTTCGTAATAAGTAGAAAAAGTTAATCCTGATTGCAAGCGATTTTGCTCATCAAAAAGTGCATAATAACGCCAGTCATTCAGTAAAGGACGAGATAAATTTAGCTTTGTACCAGTTTTTCTTGCTACTTCAATTTCCTCTAAATAGGCTTCGCTTAAATAAAAGTTTACACCGTGAAATACTACCCGCTTGCGAGTAATTTTTTCCTTAATAATTTCGATGCAGGATTCGAGAGCCATTGTGTTTTTAGACGATTAGGGAC
>JAWQFW010000028.1:0-32442 GCA_035968095.1 Oscillatoria sp. PMC 1068.18 | reverse complement strand
TTAATACTTAATAAATTATCTTTAACTTTAAGAATATCTGCACGACAGAGAACTTGAACCAAATGCTGAACATTGCTTTCATCATCACCTAAACTCATAGCTAAATGAGGTAAACTAAGGTTTGAATGCAATAGCACAGAAAACAATAAATAATGTTCGTTAGGATTTAGTTCTGGTAACTTCGGTAAACGAGGATTTAAAACTTTTACCAAACTATTTATAGTTTCTGAATCTAACTCATTGGGTTCGTAAGCTAAAGAAATTTTGAACAATTTTACGGCTACACTACTAATACCATTACTAGCACGAGCCAACTTTTGAAAATAACGTTTTTCTGCGGTAGTTTGATCATCTTCTGATTGTTCTTCATGTTTAGTAAAATCAATATTCATCGCTGTAACAATTGGTTTTAGCCAAACTTGTAATTGCTCGTCATTAAGGAAAGATAGTGAGATTATTTCATCAAAATAAGCGCCTATTTTACAAACTGCATCGAGATATTGCCAAGTAACTTTGCCACAGCCAATTATCCAAAATCGAGAGCGATCTTTTAGTAAGGTGTCTCGGAAATATTCAATTCCATCTAATCCTTCTACTGAGCGTAAAAAACAGTAGCTTAAATCAGGAATTATAATGATTTCTAATTTATTTTCTTGTTGAGCTAATGTTCCTCTTCCAAGTTGTTTAAGTAACTTAGATTGTAAATTCTCAGGTTTTTCGGGTCGATTTTGCCATGCTAAAGTTTTTAGGGCAATTTGTTGCTCGTTTTGCCAAGTTTCTAAGCTATTTTGTAGAATTAGCGAGATTGGTTCAACAGGACTAGATAAAATTGCGAGACTGTTATGACTATTAGCAGGATCGTTATACCAGTTGGAAAAAGATGAATCGAGAGCCTTTTGAACGGCTTTTAAGTAAGTTGGATGATTTGGTAAATCTTTAATTGCATTATCGAGACTTTCTTGAAGCTGTTGTGGCAGTTCAGTGAAAGATTTTTCTGGGGGTGTAGCTTCTCTTTTATCTTCAGAAATCCAGCTAGTTAATTGGCTGTAAGTAGCCAAGAGTTGCTCTTTAATCTTTGGAAGAATCACTTGATTTATTTGGAGGTAATTTAGTGGGTACTGGATAGGTAAGATTAGCTTTAGTGAAAGCTTGTTTAACTCGCTTGATTAAGTCAGTTTTATAAGCCATTTCTTCACGAGCATCCATAACGTAAGATTTGAGATGAAAAATAGTTCCCCAACGTTGTTCTTCTAAGGTAACTAAAACTGGTAATGTTACCTGATTGTACTTGCTTGTGTAAGCTGCTTGGCGTAAAATATCAACTACTTGTTGAATATCGACGCTATGAGAGAGGTAAAAGTCAGCAACAACTTGGCATTCTAACTTACCATCATTGCTGTTAACGATCGCTTCTGTCCAAATTTTGTTATGAGGGATGGTGACAAGACTATCATTGGGGGTAGTTAGGCGAATTTCGCGCAAACCAAAGTCTACCACTTCACCATAATAATCGCCGATGGCGACGCGATCGCCAACTCGATAGGGTGCTTCTAACAATGCTACCAACCCCGCAATTACTGAGCTAGCATAGTCTTTGAATGCAAAACCTAATGCGACTGCGGTTGTTCCGGTTAATGCTAGTAAATTGTTCGCAGAAAGATTCACAAACAAATTTAAGACTATTACTGAAGCGAAAATTAAAATAATTGCTCGTAAAATTGGTAAAGATTGCTTGACACCAATCCGATATTGTGTTGGAACTCTTTCCGAAAGCCAAGTCACAAATTTTTCGCAAATTATTGCTCCCCAATAAGTACCGAGGGAAATCAAGCAAGCTTGAGTTATTTTACTCAAAGTAATTTCTGTGAGTAAGTTTTGAGAATCTTTACCTATTTCTGATAAATTAATTTGTGCCAGAATATTTGTGAGTTCGTGGTTCATTTTTTTTTATTCGCGAACAGTTAGCGGGTAGCTGTACTGATGAGTTGATTATCTAAGTTTATCAATTGCTAATCATCGATAAAATTAATTTTCTCCAGCAATAAGAAAGTTATTTTGAGATAATTCTAAGCGTAACTTAGGATAGTGGAGGGGATTGATTTGTAGTTGGGAAGTATCACCCTGGACTAAATTTAATTTTTTCAATTTTTGGACATCAGCGCGAACTATACTTTTTGATTCTCCTAAACTGGTAGTTAAAGCTGAGAGATTCATGTTTCCGTGGAGAAGAAGAGAATAAAGTAAGTAGCGATCGCTAGAATTCAAACTTGGTAACTCTGGTAAACTATGCTTACGTCGAATTACCATTTTTGATTCTGGATCGTAGTGTAGCGATCTTAGCCACAAACAAGCAGCTACCGCAGGAATTCCTAAATAAATTCCGGCTAGTTTTTCCAGGTATAATCGTTGTAATTCGGGAATTTCTTGGTTGACATCTGCATTAATTTGCTTTGCTGCTGGTTCTAGCCAATCGTGAATTTCCTCCCAACTTAGTACCGGAAGCGAAATTTCTTGTTCAAAGTAAGCGCGAATTTGACATAAATAATCTAAATATTCCCAAGCCCAATAATTACAACCAATTAACCAAAAAATTTGTTTATTTTCTAGCATTTTCTCGCGTAATTCAATAATTCCTTCTAACCCCCCGATACAACGAAGAAAACACTGCGATAAGCTAGGAATAACAATAATTTTTTTTGTTAAACTATTTTCAGTTAAATTAGCTAATTCTTTTTCAACTCCGTCAAGATCGTTCGGTCTTTCTGGAATTAAATAACTGACGAGAAAATTAGCTAATATTTCTGAGTTGGAAATTGTTTCGTCAAGGAGCTTCGGAAAATTTTCAATCGGACTATTTAAAAAAATCAAGCTATTCTTTTTTTCGGTGTTTTCTTGCCAGTTGAAAACAGCTTCCTTGACGTTTTTTGTGACTACTTCATGATAAGGTTGAGGCGAAGCTAAATTAGCGACAGTTTGGCGAGATTCAGCAGCAATTTCTTCAGGTAAATCCTCGAAATCAACGTCAGAATCTAATTCTTGCTTTTTAATTGTCAAACGAGCTATTAAGCGATCTAACACGAATTTTTATGGCTAATTAGGTCAAGAGAATTTTGGGAGAGAAAATCTCGATAATCAAAGAAAAATGAGCGCTGAGATTTAAGCTGGCTGATTCTTAGCAGTTTCTGGGGAATTATGATTCGCGATCGCTACTTGAGCCGAGTTGCGGAACATGAGAGTGTAAATGTCTGTAGGCATATCAATATTAGCATTTTCGAGTGCTTCTTTAATTGCCTTGGTTGCGAGAGAAGTTGTTTTGAGGAAACTACTACGTCGCGAATCTACCCAAAAGCGTACTTCTAAGTTTACGGTGCTAGCGGCTAATTCTTTGACTAAAATTTCTGGTTCAGGAGTTGATTCTACTTCTGAAACACTGGCTAAAGCTTGAAAAATAACTTGTTGTGCTTGAGTGATATTTTCACCATAATCAATTCCTACCATTACTGAACTCCGACGTTTAGGTGAAGCGGTGTTATTAATAATACTAGCTTCAAAAACTTCTTGATTAGGAATATAAACCATTCTGCCATCATAAGTTCTCATGGTTGTGGCGCGAAGTTCGATTTGAATAATTGTTCCTTCATAGTCATCTATTACTACCTGATCGTTGATGCCGAAAGGTCGCGCTGCTAGGAGAATTACGCCAGAAATATAGTTGCTTAAAACGTCTTTGAGGGAGAAACCAATGGCGACACTTGTTAGTCCTAAAGCTCCTAAAAGTGCGCCAAAATCGAGTCCTAAAACGCCGAGAGCAATGACCGAACCAATAATCCAAACGCCACCGTAACCTAAGCGTCCGATGAGGATTTCGGTATTACGATTTCCTTCTGTTTGTTCTGCCCAAACTCGAAATAGACGGCGAGCAATTTTCGCAATTAACCAGGTTAATAAGATGACAGCGAGCGCGCCAACTAAGGATGGTAAATTACTAATTGTATCTCGCGCTAAATCCCGGACGGTAATATAAATACGCTGTCCGACATCGATTGCTAAAGGTGGTTTATCTAAAGTTTGATTGAGTTGGTTTGCCCATTTTTCAGCAAGTGCTTCTACTGATAAACCGAAATCTTCAGCATCTTGCTGGGTGACAGTCATTAAGACGCGATTGTTGAGTTGGAGGGTAGCAATTTGACGCGGATTATCTGGATTAACGATCACTTGTTCGACGGGATTGGATTGAGATAGTAAACTAGCAAGTCGTCGATTAATAATTTGCGCTCGATCTTGTGCTGAAAGATCTGCAAGACTCCCTACTTGAAAAATAGGTCTTCCTCGAACTAAGATATCGGCAAAATAAAGTCCTTGGTTGGGAAGTTGTAAACTTTCTGAGTTCGATGAACTAGGTACTGGGATGGCTTCATCTTGAGTTAGTCCTGGTGGGGCTATTGTCAAGAAAAAACCAGCGATGAGGATAAGAAGATAAGATTTTTTTGAGCTTTGTTTGCGGTGCAAACGACGAGTAATAATGCCAATCATGTTTTGTGTTTACAGAAAAAATAAAGCCAGAATTTACCTAAACTAAGCTAAAAATAAGTTAATTTTTTACTTTTAGCAATCGAGAGATTTTTTAGCTAATTTTTGCAATACCATAACTAAAGGTAAACAAAAAGCTCGCAGATTGACAATGCGGTATTCACTTTTAAGTCGATTTCAGGGGGCATTGCTTGGTAGCCTGAGTGGTGAAAGTTTTGGGTGGGAGAGTAGCTCAAGCCCAGAAAACCAGGAAAATGTCCTTGAAGGGGCTGATCAACGGCTTTCTCTGGAGAGTGAGATTAGTTTTCTCGGCGGTGCAAGTTTAATTAGCCGAGGGAGATTAAATAAGGAAAAATGGTTAGAGGAAATCTATCTGAAGAAAGATTTTTTGCTGAAATTAAAAAATAATTCTTTGAGTAGTGAAACAGCGATCGCCGTTTTACCGACGATCTTGTTTTTTCATGAAAGTCCGAGCTTATTGCGGGCAAATTTAGAGATTGCCGCTTCGATTTGGCAACGTCCAGATTTAAATTTAGCAGAGGTAATGGCTTGGGGAGAGGCGATCGCGCTGTTACTACGAGAAAAAAGTGACCCTCGCAACTTAGTTAAGATAATCTTAAATAATCACCTTTCCTCAGAAAACACACCTTTAAGACAAAAATTGGCGCTAGTAGAAACTTTGTTAACCAAAAAAACTAACTTAGACCAAGCAGTAAGAGAATTATCTCGGCAAAACCAAAGCCAAGATTTGGCTATATCCCTTGCCTTGTATTGTTTTTGTGCGACACCGGAAGACTTTCGCCTTGGTGTGCTGCGAGCCTTACAAACAGGTGATGCCGCGAAAAAAGTTGCTGCGCTCACAGGGGCGATCGCGGGAGCTTATCACAGTTTGAGTGGAATACCTGTAAGCTGGCGTTTAGCAGCTAAAAAACAACAACTTGGTCGGGAAACCCTCCAACAAGCAACATCTTTATTTGCAGTTTGGTCGGGAGTATATCAACTAGAAAACACCAATAAAGAGTTGCTAACCCAAGCAGCCGTAGGTGCAGGGGGAACCATCAAGCCTCGTCCGCAACTACAAATAATGTCTCAAAGAGAATAGTCATTCTCAGTTGAATTGCTTAAGGTAGAAGGTAGAAAGGTAGAGGAGAGACAAGCCGATTTGAGATAATTAGAATTTACAATAAAGCTTAAATCATGATTCACCCCGACAATTGTAACCAGGCAAACAGCACTTGACCACTTAGGGTAAGATTCCTTGCATTAAGTTCTGCTGACAGTTTTGTTGCCCTCACACTATAGGCTATGAGAAAGTTTCATTCACTGACACGGCGAATCGAGGGATGGGGAAGAAAATACCACAACCTCGGTTACTTTCCCTTCTTCAAAGAAACTGATCCATCTAAACAACCAAGTAGCGATCGCGCCAAAGCTAAAACTACCAATTTGTCAAAGCAAATTTCTAATGGCGATCGCTGTCGCACCAGCCACACTCGTAAAGCTCAAAGTCCAGTAATGTTCGTCTTGGCAGCAGTTTCCCTGACTAGCGTTGTTGGTCATCGATTTTATAACCAACCTCAGCTAGCTGTAGGTACTCAAGCCCCAGAAACAATTCTCGCACCTCGTGATGCGGCAGTTGAAGATACTAAAACCACTGAAGCGAAACGAGAAGCAGCCCGCAAAGGTTTTTTCCCGATTCTCAAGCTCGACACAGAAATTAGCGCTGGAGTCGATCGCGAATTAGAAAATATCCTCTCGGAAATTGAAAAACTCCGCGAGAATGCTGGTTCTTTTCCGTTTATCGAGGCAGAAATTCTTTCTTTACCTAGCCAACGTTATTTGCGCGATAGTGAAGAGTGGGAATGGCAAACAGTTTTGGCAGGAGTTGGACAACAAGTACCCAATGAGCTTGTCAGCGTCGAGGAAAACTCTTTTTCTCAACCAGATTCCGAAATAACGCCCCCAGGTGCGTCTTTGTTAACTCCGGCTTTGCAACAAGCCGTTGCCGAACTGGAAGCTTATCGTCAAGCTAGTTCCCCGGCAGAGTTTAACCAGTTAGCGATCGATATTTCTCGCGCTCGTCAAGGTTATACTCAAGCTTTGAGTCTAATTTCCCAAGTTGCCGGAAATGAATTCGGCAAAGAATATGGGGTGACTTTGCTTGAGTTACGAGAGGAAACTTGGCAGGAAACGAAACAAGGTATCCGTAAAGCTGAAGCACGTATTCTCGCTCAAGGGATTCCTTCGGGGCTACCGGAAGAATTATTGCAAGAAGCAGTTAGTATCCAACTCGAATCATTGGCTCCGGCTTTAACTGAGCCTTTAGCTGAGGATATTTTGCTCAAAGTCTTAAAACCTAATTTAGTTGAAGATAAAGAACAAACTAAGCGTCGGGCAGAACAAGCCGCAGATGCAGCAGAACCTGTAATCGTCAAAGCCGAAGCCGGGGAAATAATTGTCAAATTGGATCAGGAAATTACTCAAGAAGATTTTGTCCTGCTGGATCATTTTGGTTTGAGTCGGCGCGGAATTAATTGGACTGGGTTGTTGAGTAGTGGGGTTATCTGTACAGGTGCAGTGGGAATTTTTTGGCTGGTGAAAATCCGCGTTTCGCCAAGATTGCGCCGCCGCGACCATATTTTACTGTTGTTAATGAGTTTGACTTCGCCGTTGTTGGCTGTGTTTGGCGTTCCTTATAACAATTTACCTGCAATTGGTTTGTTGGTTGGCAGTTTTTATGGTTCGACTTTGGGAGTCACGGTAGTTAGTTTGGTGGGGGGATTAGTCGGTTTTAGTAGTGTTGGGGTAACAGCGATCGCGCTTTCTTGGGAATATTTGATCGCTGGTTTGGCTGGTGGTACTCTGGCGGCAGTGATGGCGGCGAGAATGCGATCGCGTGATGAGTTGGCTTTGCTCGGTGGTGCTGTTGGGTTGACTCAGGGAGGAGTTAATCTGGTTATTAATTTGATTATTAGTGCTAATGCGGGGACGATTTGGTACGCTGTACTTCCGGAAGCGGTAATTTTTGGTTTGTCTGGTTTGGCTTGGACTGTGGTTGCACTAGGTGTTTCTCCTTATTTGGAACGTTTATTTGATTTGGTTACACCGATTCGTCTGGCTGAGTTATCTAATCCGAATCGTCCTTTACTCAAGCGTCTCGCTACGGAAGCTCCAGGAACTTTTCAACATACCATGTTTGTTGCTTCTTTGGCGGAAGCGGCGGCACGAGAATTACACTGTAATGTTGAGTTGGTTCGTGCTGGGACTCTTTATCATGATATTGGCAAAATGCACGACCCTCTAGCGTTTATTGAAAATCAAATGGGGGGACCGAATAAGCATGATGAAATTAACGATCCTTGGCTGAGTGCAGAAATTATTAAAAAGCACGTCACTCAAGGCTTGGTGATGGCGAGAAAGTACGGTTTACCCAAAGCTGTGCGCGATTTTATTCCGGAACATCAAGCGAGGTTATTAATTTCCTATTTCTATTTTCAGGCAAAACAGCAAGCAAACGAAACAGAAGATCGTCCGGTTTTAGAATGTGATTTTCGTTATGATGGACCGACACCTCAGTCGAAAGAAACGGGAATAGTGATGTTAGCTGATGCTTGCGAGGCTGCTTTGCGATCGCTAACTGATGTAACTCCGGAAGCTGCTTTGAATACTGTTAGTAAAATTTTTAAATCTCGCTGGCAAGATGGACAGTTAGAAGATTCTGGTTTAAAGTTAGAAGAATTGAAAATTATTGCTGAAGTTTTTGTCCGAGTTTGGCAACAACATAATCATAAAAGAATTGCTTATCCGAAAGCTGCTCTCGAACCGCAGGGGACTGCTAAATAGGGGATTGGGGGAATTGGAGGTTTTGGAGGTGTTGGGGGAATTGGAGGTATTGGGAGAATTGGAGGTTTTGGGGGAGTTGGGAACTAATAGCTGAAAGACTTATATTTTGCCAGCAGATTGACTCGAATTGGCGAGATAAATTCCGATAAAAAAGATTAAAAAAGCGCTCCAGTTAGAAAAATTTAATCTAGGAGATTCGCGATTAGAAATTGGCAATTGGGGAAGATAATAAAGAGTTGGTAACTGATAGCTGGAAAACTTATATTTTGCCAGCAGATTAACTGAAATTGGCGAGATAAATTTCGATCAGAAAGATTAAAAAAGCGCTCCAGTTAAAAAAACTTAATCTAGGAGATTGGGAATTGGAAATAGGCGATTGGGAAAGAGAAGAAATAATTGAAAACTAATAACTGAAAAATTTATATTTTGCCAGCAGATTGACTTGATTTGGCGAGATAAATTCCGATCAGAACGATAAAAAAAGCGAGCCAATTAGAAAAGTTTAATCTTTCGAGAAAAATTACCCAAGCAAGACTTGCAGACAGAAGCGGTTCCACAAGAAAAGTAACAGCAACAAAGCTAGAAGATAAGTGACTCAAACAGTAAACTATCAACCCTTGACCTATTAATAAACAAATTACAGCTTGAGCAATTATTGCTGTCCAAGTTTGCCAAGAATTAGGGAAATAATTATTTTCTGTAAACAGGAAAATTGGCAAAGTTAAGCTAGCAACGAGTACCAAACGCCAGGTCAGGATTTTGGAAGTTTTTAACTTAGTACGAAGTTCTTCTAAGATTAGTAAACTGATTCCCGAAAGTAGCGCACAAATTAAAGCAGCAACATCACCTTGAAGGTTGGTAGTGGCAATTTGTAAGTCATCAAAGGCGATCGCGCAACTTCCGATAATTGCCACAATCATCCCTACAATAAATCGGCGGTCAAATTTCTTTCCCCAAACTAACCAACCTCCTAAAGTCACGAAAATTGGCGTTAAACTGCGTAGTAAAGTAGCATTCGCGATGCTAGTTTGTCCTAATGACCAAAACCAACACCAAATTGTCGCAGACCAAAAAATTCCTCCGAATAATAGTAAAGCAATAACTGAAGTTGGTTCTGTAATCGGTGGTTGCGAAGATCGATCTTCCGCTTGACGAAAGAAACTTGTTAATCCATTCCAAAAACCTAATAATACCGCAGCAATCCAGTGACAATGAAACGAAGCCGCGATCGCACCCAGATCCTGTTCGCTAATCCGAATAAAAATTGGACTGAAAGCTAAAGCAGCGATCGCTGTGACTAAAGCTAAAATTGCTGTTGAATTGGCTGAGAAAACTTTTTCTGTCGTCAGTTGCGGATTCAGGTTATCCAGAAAGCCGAGGTTTTTCTTCATTGCAGAAGCGATCGCTACACCGAATTACTGCCTTAATTGTTACACAACTTAACAATTTTTCTGAAATTGGGGGCGTACTGAAGGTTAGTGTAGCGATCGCATCGAGATTATTAGTAATTAAGCGACTGGTTCCAAACTCACCTCAAAGATAAAATCATCGTAGGACAAATCCCCACCACCAAGGAGATCCTCAAACGCAAAAGCATTAGATCCAATCGAACGAACATGATCCACACCTTGCGACTCACCAGGATTAGCTTCCGAAAAAGCAAAATACACCTGTTCCTCACTTCCATCTGCTTTCATGTAAGGTGCATAAATAAAGCCACCAGCAAGCAAAAATGGATCGGGATCGATTTTATCGAACTCTACCACACTATTCCGCAAAGCTGCCGCAGCATAACCAGGATCGTTAGGAGAAATTTCACTACCTGTCAAAGGATCGAGAACAGTTCCCGAACTATCTTGAACAATATATAAACCACCTTCATTATTAAAACCTGCATTCGCAGTCGCAATAATTTCCGTAGAGAATTGTTCACCACCGAAGTCACTTAAATCGATTAGTTCTTTTTCTCCTTGTAAATCTGTTCCCAGAAATTCTTCGTCAGTAAGTTCGACATTGACAACTAAATCCCCGAAACTTTCTCCTTGTGGATCTCCACCAACAATGTCTTCAAAACTCAACTCAAAAGAACCATTTCCTAGTTCGCTTACTTCCAACTGTTCCGAAGCATTCGCAACCCCAAATGTAGACCCAAAAATTACATTTGAATTGCTACGAGTGATATTCCCCACTGCTTCAGTTGTGCTATTTGGTACTAAATAAAATACCAAGCGAGAATCACCACTTAATCCGGTTAAAATTTGCGAAAAACTATTGCCAAAAAAGCCTTTTTCTGCTAAGAAATCTTGAGCATCGTTATTCAAAGTTGAGAAAATTACTTGTTCGGTTCCCGGAATAATATTACCATCAGAGTCAACTTCTACCACACCAATTTCATTCGTATTCGCAGCATCAACTCCGGTGGGTATATCGAGAGTAAATTTGAGACTAACTTCCTCGGTTGCATTACTACCAAAAGAGAAAATGTTATCATCTTCAAGAGTTAAACTCGGAGGAACTTCTTCGACGGGATTGACGGTAATATTGACAGTAGCTGGATTAGAATTTTCACCGTCATTATCAGCGACAGTGTAGGTGAAAGTGTCATTACCAGTAAAGTTTGCATCGGGTGTGTAGGTAACAACTCCCGTAGTTGAATTAATTTGTAAATTACCGTCACTGGGTTGAGTAACTAAAGTGATACTGGTAACATCAAGAGTACCATCGCTGTCGGTGTCATTGTTGAGAATATTGATAGTTACTGCTTCACCTTCATTTGTTGTCGCGGTATCGTTAGTAGCGACTGGTGCAACATTTGCTACATCCGCATTCACAGTAACTTTGACAGTCGCAGGATTAGAAGTCTCTCCCTCATTATCGTCTACGGTGTATGTGAAACTATCTGTACCCGTAAAGTTAGCATTGGGTGTATAAGTTATTACTCCATTTGTCGGATTAACCGCAACTGTACCATTGGTGGGTTGAGTCGCGGTGACACTGGTTAAGTCTAGAGTACCATCACTGTCAGTGTCGTTGTTGAGAACGGCGATCGCGATCGCTGTATTTTCGGCTGTCGTCGCGGTATCGTTAGTAGCGACTGGTGCAACATTTGCTACATCCGCATCAACAGTAACTTCTACAGTCGCAGCGTTAGAAGTCTCTCCCTCATTATCGTCTACGGTGTATGTGAAACTGTCAGTCCCCGTAAAGTTAGCATTGGGTGTATAAGTTATTACTCCATTTGTCGGATTAACCGCAACTGTACCATTGGTGGGTTGAGTCGCGGTGACACTGGTTAAGTCTAGAGTACCATCGCTGTCGGTGTCGTTGTTGAGAACGGCGATCGCGATCGCTGTTTCTGCTTGAGTTATGGCAGTATCATTGTTAGCTAATGGTAAGTTGTTTCCAACTAGATTAACATTAGCGTCAAGTTTAGCATTTTCAGATCCGACTTCTACCGATTGTACAATTGGTGAACTGAGTGAACCACCTGAAAAAGTAACAGTATAATCTCCTGATGGTACTTGAATTTGATAACCTCCAGCCGTCATTGTAGTGGTATCAAATGTACCGTTACTACCACTAACGCTAACGTTGACATCTCCTAATCCTTCACCATTGTCGTAAAAGTTGTCCTCATCAATGTCATTAAATACGACTCCCAATAGCCAGGGAGAACCAAAGTCAGGACGATTACCAAAGTTTTGTGTGATTACTAATGGACCAACATCAGTGTTCGGGTCATTTTCTGGAAGGATCGCAATCCCGATTTCCCTAGAGTTAGTGTTCATTATATTATTCCGATGACCAGGCGGCTCTTGTATTCCTCCTGTTCCAAAACCCCAATCAATTGCTAGTCCTGCATGACCGAAAAAAACTGATTCGGAAAAAGCAAAGAGGCTTTCGCTAACTTGAGACCAATTGTATCCTGCATTGATTACTCGCTCACTAAGTTCCGGTTCACCAGGTAATTGATGAGACTGTTCGTCGAACTCGATCATCTTTTCACTATGGTCAAAAGCAGCATTGTATAGGTTTTCTGACCAAGCAAGCGGGGCTACTGGGGTAAGATCGCTCCATTGTGAAGCTAATAAGTTACCATCGACATTAAAAAATTCTAGAGCATTTTGAACATCTGGATCTGGTGATGTTATTGGATCTAAATTGTTAACCAAAAGACTAAGTTCCGCCGCCGGATCTAGTCGCATTCGATTGACTAATTCGAGCATTTCTTGCTCTAAGCCTGTTGGATTAAATTCTGCCACGATTAATTTTCCTTAATTTAGCTAGCATCTATTGTTGTCTCGCGGCAGAGTTCTTACTTTTAGGCAAACTAGCTATTCTTGTCATAATTTGTTACATAACTGACCGAATTAGCCTTTTACACCACTTCCAGTGTCGGTAGGAATAATATATCTTTGCACGAAGATAAATAAAAGCAAAACTGGGGCAATGGAAATGACGGAACCTGCGGCAATTAAACGCCAGTCGAGGGAAAATGTTCCGGTTAGTGTAGCTACCCCTAATGGTAAAGTGTAATATTCCGGGCGATCGAGGACAATAAGAGGCCAGAGAAAGTCACTCCAAGAACCAATAAATACGAAGATTGCTAAGGTTACTAATGCGGGACGAATTGCGGGGATCATGACATTCCACCATAAGCCTAATTCGCTACAGCCATCGATGCGGGCGGCTTCTTCTAATTCTTTGGGGACTCCTTGAAATGCTTGTCGTAAAAGAAAGATGCCGAAGGCGGAGGCTAAACTAGGAAAAATTACGCCTAAGTAGGTGTTTCTTAAACCTAGTTGGACGGTGATGATATACAGGGGAATCATCACGATTTGGAAGGGTATCATGATTGTGGAAACGATTAAGGCGAAGGTTAAATCTCGTCCGCGAAATTGCAGTCTCGCGAGGGGATAAGCGGCTAGTGAGCAAAAGAGTAAGTTGAACGTGACGGTGAGAATGGCGACGAAAATACTATTGAAAAGATAGCGTCCGAAGGGATATGTTTGCCAAACAATTTTAAAGTTTTCTAAGGTTGGTTGGGTGGGAATTAGTTGGGGTGGAAAGGCGAAAATGTTTTCTGTGGGTGATTTGAGGGATGTACCAATTAACCAGAGAAGGGGGAAAAGCAGGAAAAAGGCGATCGCGCCCAGCACCAAATAAAGGATAATAGTTTTTTGGGTTTGGTTTTGGCTTTTAACTTGCATAGTTCAGCGATCGCGTACTTTAATTAATTTACCCGTTATCAGTTTATCCCCTACTCCCCAGTCACCAACTTTACACCTGTTTCTGTACAAACTGCATTCAGGGGTTTATCCCAAGGATCGTTGGGTAGTTGCGGCAAAAAGGCGAAGTCGTAGATAATACCTATGGTAGGCTTGGTTTGCCATTTTGGGTCACTCAACATTCGGTCGTAGAAACCACCACCGTAACCGAGACGATATCCTCGATAGTCGCAGGCGATCGCGGGAACTAAAATTAAATCGACTAAATTGGGCTGTATCCTGGGTAAATCGGCATCAGGTTCAAAAATGCCAAAATTACCTTTTTTCAACGGTTCTCCGGGCTGCCAGCTATGCCAGAAAAGAGATTTATCGACACATCGAGGTAAACCCCAGGTTTTTTCGCTATTTGTGAAGAGAAAATTCAGATTGGGTTCGCTACGAAAACTGAAGTAAGCGAGAATAGTTTTTGCTTGGGTAAAAAGAGGCGAAAATTGTAAATGAGTGCAGATTTTTTCGCTTTTTTCTTCACATTCTTTTGTCGAAAATGAGAGTCTTTTTTTAAGGAATTGACGACGTAATTCAGTTTTATTTGATTGTAGTTTCATAGATAAAATTTAGGAAAAAATTGTAAATAATGAGAGATTGTTTCGTTTTTATCTCGGCATTTTGATGTCGAAAGTGAAAGTCTTTGCTGGAGTAATCGACGACGTAATTCGCTTTTAATTTGCTGTAGTTTCATAGATAAAATTTAGCCGATGAAGAAAGATTTATCGTTAAATCCCGTATCAATTATAAAATTTGCGGAAAAATCTGGTTGTGTAGGTAAACGAAAAATTACTGGTACTATTATTTTACTCTCAATTTATCTGCCGTGAATCATTCTACAATACGCTCACTTGCACCACAAAAACTAACAGCAACATCATAGCCAATCCGGATAGTAAACAATCTTGCATGAGGATTTTTTTGCTTTAATTTCAAGGCGGTTTCTACGCCAGTTTGGTCGATTCCATATTCGCCAGTTTCAGCATCAATTACAATCATTCTGCCAATGTTATCGCCAGACTCTACTTCTTGACGAATACCATTTTCGTAAAATTGTTTTGCTCGGTGGGCAACTTCTTCGACACTCCAAAAAATAGCTTCCATGATAATTACGCCTGCTTTTAGAGCTTTAATTATTATAACTAACTGAAGGGATCTCGCATTTTCTCAGATATCTGTAGTTGTGACAATAATTTCTTGACCTCAGAGAATTTTTCTGGTAATCTCAGCCAAATCTACTAAAATGCTAACCTAGTTACGCTAATCGTCCGAAATTCCTGAAGGGAGACTCTGGCGATCGTAACACAGAAAAATTCAACCTCACACTTATTGTTTAAATAGCCGTGCAAAAACAAACTTTTTCTCTTTTCGCTAGTCTATTATTGACCGGATTGGTAACTACTGTCCCTGCGAAGGCACAAATTAGCCAACCGCTACTGTTGAGTCAATCTCAGCAGTCAAGTAATCCACAAATTAGCGAATTGCTACGTCAGGGGCGTGAATTAATTGATGCTGGTGATTTTGCCCGGGCGGTGAATGCTTATCAACGGGCTGCGGCTTTGGATCGGGAAAATGCGAAGATATTTTCGGGTATTGGTTATTTACACGCCCGTTTAGGTAATTATCGCGAAGCCGCCCAAGCTTATCGACAAGCGGTTAGTTTAGAAGCGAATAATGCTGAATATTATTACGCACTTGGCTACAGTTTGGCTCAAGCAGGAGATAATCGAACTGCGGCGGAGGCTTATCGGAATGCTGCCCGGATTGAGCCTCAGAATTTGAAGCATTTACAAGGATTAGGTGTAGTTTTACTGCGCGAGCGAGATTATAATAGCGCGATCGCGGCTTATCAACAAATTATTGCTTTAGATCCTGATAATGAGGAAGCTTATGAAATCCTCGGTACTACTTTAATTCAACAGGGACGCACCACCGAAGCAATTGAAGTGTTACAAAAAGCAACTCGCAATTCTGCCCGCACCAGTGGGATGTTACTTCAGTTGGGTGTTGCTTTATTAACTGAAGGTAACATGAATGCAGGATTAGCCGCTTTAGAACAAGCGAAGAAAATTGATCCAGAAAATCCGGACGTTTATTACTATATTGGCAAAGTTTATCGTCAACGCCGCAATTTAGAGGGAGCTTTAGATTCTTTCCAACGTGCAGTTTCTCTCAGACGTAATTTTGTCAATGCTCAAGCGGAAATTGGCGAGATTTTATTAACACAGGGGAATTATATTGAGGCGATCGTTGCTTATCGAGAAGTGGTTGAATTAGCTCCAACTAATCCTGCTGCTTATTATAATTTAGGTTTGGCATTGAAAGGAAGACAACGCTACTCGGAAGCGATCGCTGCTTTGGAAAAAGCTCGCGATCTTTACAAAGAAAATAATAACCGAACTGGTGCGCGACAAGCAGAAGCAATGCTCGACGAAATTAAGAAAAAACAACGCTAAAATTTATTTATAGAGACGTTCCCGATAACGTCTCTAGATTAATTAGCCAGTTATTTTACTCGAAGAAAGTGACAATTTATGACTACTAACTCAGATAATAGCCGTCTCGATCGCATCGAAGCTAATATTGAAGCAAATACTCATGCTCTTGCTGAATTAATGGAAGCTCAACGAATGTTGGTACAAATGTTTGCCCAAGAGCAAGACGCGATGAGAGACTTTCGTCAAACTACTAACCGTACTTTAGATCGTTTAGAGCGTGTCCAACTGGAAAACGAGCGTCGCTTTGCCGAAAGCGATCGCCGTTTCGACGAACAAAGCCGCCGTTTCGACGAACAAAACCAACATATCATCACTTTACAGCAACAAGTAGCCACAATGCTCGATTATTTGTTCAGGCAACGAAATAACGGGGATCAGTGAAGCCATATTGGAGGCTGATCGTCCTCCGGAGAATTAAACAACTCCTACCCAGATTCTACAACAAAATCAACTATTTGTTCTGAATTTTCCTCACTTCTTTATGTACGCTTAAACCAATTTCTAAAGCTTCTTTCACTAAATTTTCCCATTCATTACCGCGATTACCAACATCAAAACTCATTAAAGTAGTTAAATTATTTTCCAACTCTGCAAATACCTGATAACTACTTGCAATTGAACTTTTATGTTGTCGAATAACTGTTTCTACCTGTAAACCGCGAATTAAACTTTCTCTAGTCACAGAAAGTGCAGCTTTGATTTCTGCTCTATTTTGTTCATTGTTGAGAGAATTATTAGCTAATTCTATTTTTTCAAGTAAAGCAATTGCAGCAATAATTTGATTATATTGTTCAACTTTCTCGACTATTTTCGCCAGACTTTTAATCGATTTTATCTGTTGATAAAGATAGTAATTCCACACCAAAAAAATTACCCCAGAAATAATGAAAGTCAACAAGAAAAACTGACTAACTACTGCTACATTATTACTTGAATTCTCCGAACCTTTGAACACAATTAAACTCACAGGAACCACGAAAATTAAAGTGAGCATAAAAATGAACATCTCAGTCAGCAAAGAAGAAAACATCTGCTTTCTATTTCCAAGACTTAAACCTCGATATAAATCTAACGCCATTGTGCTAGTAAAATTCAAGTCAAGCAAGTTTTCCAACTCCTCTGAGGTAATTCGCAAAGTTGCTAATTCTGCTGGCATTTTTGCTTCTCCTTAGTTAATACCTAGCAGACTACCAATTAGTTGCAAAAGATGAAAGTAAAAGTTACTTTCGATATTGCGAAACAAAGCAAAAGGACGATCTGGATCGCCGAAAAAAGGTCTTAAAGTCCAGCCGAGTTGACTACCAACAAAACCATATAATACTAACCAACCTCTAATAACTTTCGTGCGATATTGAGAGGAATTTCCGTCAGTTTTGGCGATCGCAATCATGCTGCGATAAAAAAATCGGACTCCAACTATCCCGGAAATTGTTAAAATGACTACATTCAAAAGTGTAAAAAATTGATAGTCATTAATTGAGAGACGGAAAAATAAGGTAACAGGTGCGAAACCAAAGAGCATCACGCTAATAATTGCCATTGCTGCTAAGAGTAAAGTGAGATATTGAGCAAAAGTGCGTTTAGAACCGGAAATGACATCGTAGAAAAATAAAGTTGGTAAGCAGATTATTAGTGTGAGTAAGTAAAGTGCTGGTAGTTTGACTGCGGAGGCAAAAATTTGTAAACCGCCGCTAAATGACCCCATAATTGCGCCATAAAACGCGAAAAAGAGCGAACTACAAATTAGTAAGGCAACGATCGTTTTTTCGAGTCTTTTACCTTGCTCAATTTCGTCAAGAAATTTGTCTCTGTCGCGCAAAAAACGCATCAAAACAGTAAAGTGATTCATCACCATTCCCTCACAACCAGAAATTGTTTCGTTCTTAGTTCTGGTAAAAAGAGCAAATTTTGGGAAAAGCGAGTCAGTTTGTTACATAAGTTAAGAGAGTTGGCGCGATCGCTACGCTGACCTTGGGGTACGCTCAAAGGTAGTGTCAGCTTAACCAAAACATCTTCCTGGCTAGATTCGATCGCGAGTAAGATCCCCGTACTAGCTAATAACTTAACTTTGCCTACATTGCGAGCTAGTAGCGTGTAAGATTATTTCAGGATGAAAAAAAAGCATGGAAGAAAGGGACGAAAAGTTAAGGAAATTAATCGCCACGCTACGCCAGCAATCAAAAGGAAGTTTAACTTGGCGCAAAGCTTTAAACACGTTATTGCTGGAAATTCAGCAACTTCCGGGATTAGCGAAATCTAACCATCCAGATTATTTACAAGCTTTGGATGATACGTTAATGCGGGTAGGCGAAGAAATCACCGAATTTGTACCTCAACAAACTTCAATGAGTAGTAGTCTCGCAGCTTGGATTAACCTGAAATTGCGGTTAAAGTATCAAGTGCGAGATTTATATACGGGGAAGCGCGATCGCGATCGCCCTCGCACTACTAACAAAAGTATCAGACAAGAATTCAAAGAACAAGCCCAAAAACCACCTCTATCTTTAGATGTAACTCTCGACGCTACCAGTAAAGAAACCTTTGCCGCTCAACTTCCAGACGAGAAACCCAGTACAATTTGGGAACAATACGCAGAAATTGCCCGCGAACAAGAAAAACGCCGCAATACCAGAATTGGAACTCAACTCCAAGCATATATTCAAGCAGACCCAGATCGCACTCTCCGCAGTTGTCATCCTCGCGCCCATCCTCAGTGTAACTGCCAAGTTCTCGCCGTGCGACTACTGTTTAAATCTCCCCCAGACAAACTTGTAGACATTGCCAAAGAATTAGAGGTTAACTACCACACCCTCAACTGGCATTGGAAAAATAAAGGACTCCCCTTACTACAAAATCTTGCCAAAAATTTTGGGTATCGAGCCGAGAGAAATATGTAAGCTATTTTAGCTTAACCCCAAAGGAACCATTACTTGACGACCAATGAATAACCAAGAAACTTATCTAACTATTCCCCTAGTTAATACTGCCCATCAGCAAGCGCGAGAATTTGCCGCCGAACAAGCAACCCCAGAAAAAGGTTTGCGAGTTTATCTGAACACCTTAGCAGTGTGGGCTGTGCGCCGCTATTTACAATGGTTACAAATAGAGTCCAATCTCGAAGCTAGCGATAGTTGGCATCCGGGGATGCGTGCAATGTTCGATATTGCAGATTTAGTTATTCCCAATCGAGGAAGATTAGAATGTCGTCCCGTTTTAGCTGAGGAGACAGTTTTAAGATTACCACCAGAAGTAATTGGCGATCGCCTCGGTTATTTAGCGGTAGGATTTGAACAACATCCCCAACAAGCCCAGTTACTCGGATTTCTCCCCGAAGTCAACAGCGAAACTATTTCTCTAAATCAGTTACAGCCTCTCGACACACTCATCGAACATCTAGAGCGAATTTCGTCCTCATTTTCCGCTCAAAATCAAGCACAACAGCGAAATAATTTAACTCAGTGGTGGGAGGGTGTTTTTGAGTCAGGTTGGCAAACAGTTGCAGAATTATTCACCTTGTCTGCGCCAAGTTTAGCTTATCGTCGAAACTCTATGAGAATGGGAAAATTGATTGAATTGGGTGCTAAATGTCAATTAATTTTAGTCGTGACGCTAGTGCCGGAAACCAACGAGAAAGTCGGAATTAATTTACAATTGTATCCCGCCAGATCCCCTAATTGTAGTCAAGGAATTAGCGCGATCGCCCAAAACCAACCCCAAACCCTACCAACTCAACTAAAATTGCTCGTCTTGACAGCATCGGGCGAAGTTTTCCGCGAAATAACCCCTCACGAAGGAGATACTTTTCTCCAATACGAGTTCGCTGGACAATTCGGTGAAGAATTCAGTATAAAGGTAACGTTGTCAAATGCTAGTTTTAGCGAAGCGTTCATTATTTAAAATAGCGCTGACAAGCTGACTCCAAACCAAAATGAGCAAATTAGTCATTCTCGATCTTGATGGAGATTTGCAGCAGGGTGCAAAAGTCACTTTGGAAATTAGGGAAGAAGCTAATTTTTCCCTCACCCAAAGTCGGGCTAAAGGAAGATTGCCCCCAGCACCGGAAATTATTGTGCAATATCAGCACTGGCAATCTTTGTATCGGAATTTAAGTTTATTATTTCGGCTCGAAGATCGCTCGGCAACTATTATTAGCGGCAAACAAACCGAAGTAATTAATGCTTGTCGTCAAGCTGGAGAAAAGTTAGCAGAGGCGTTAAATAACTGGTTATTAGCTGACTCTTTTCGTTTGATTCGTGAGAAATTACTCGAAAAATTACAGCCTAGTGAAACAATTAGGGTAATTCTCCAAGTCGAAGCTATTGATTTCCGACAATTACCTTGGCATTTGTGGGATTTTTTTGAGCGTTATCCCCAAGCAGAAATTGCCTTGAGCGCTCCAGCTTATGAATTTGCGGCAACAGATTTATTACCTCGTTCTCAAGTGAGAATTTTGGCGATTTTAGGCAATAAAAAAGGCATTAATATCGAAGCAGATCGTCAATTGTTAACTAATTTATCTGAGGATGCAGAAACAGTTTTTTTAGTTGAGCCACAACGACAGGAATTATATCAATGGTTATGGGATAGCCAAGGATGGGATATTCTCTTTTTTGCCGGACATAGTAGTTCTGATTATGCGCGAGAAAACGGACAAATTGAAATTAATTCTCAGGAAAGTTTGTCTCTGGGAGAGTTAACAAATGGGTTGAGAAAAGCTATTAGCAATGGTTTACAATTGGCAATTTTTAACTCTTGTGATGGTTTGGGTTTGGCAAGAAAATTAGCAACTCTTTCTCTTCCCCAAATGATTGTGATGCGGGAACCAGTACCGGATTTAGTTGCTCAAGAGTTTCTGAAATACTTTTTAACAACTTTTGCCCAAGGCAAATCTCTTTATCTGGCTGTAAGAGAAGCAAGAGAACAATTACAAGCTTTAGAAAATTGCTATCCTTGTGCAACTTGGTTGCCTGTAATTTACCAAAATCCAAGTGTGATTCCTTGCACTTGGCAAAAGTTAATTCAGTTGTCAGTTGAAGAGAGTTTACCTACTGAAAAAGAAAGGTTACAGGTGAATTCTCTTCAGTCTCCTTATCGCGGATTAGCGGCTTTTACTGAAGCAGATGCGCCTTTCTTTTTTGGACGCAAGGAACGTACGGAAAAGTTAGTTGAGACTGTGGAAAATAAACCTTTTGTGGCAGTTGTTGGGGCTTCGGGAAGTGGTAAGTCTTCGTTGGTGTTTGCGGGTTTAATTCCTCGTTTACGTCAGCAAAATAATTGGCTGATTGTGTCTTTTCGTCCGGGTAATCGTCCGTTTTTTAAGTTAGCAGAACAGTTACTTTCTTGGCTTGAGTCGGGGTTAAGTGAAACTGAGCAACTGATTGAAATTAACAAATTAACTGGCGCTTTAGCTGAGAAAAGTGTTAGTTTGAATGATGTGGTTGAGCGAATTTTAGCTAAGTACGAGGATAAAGAGCGTTTTCTGTTGGTTGCGGATCAATTTGAGGAACTTTATACACTTTGTCAAGATGCTCAAGAACGTCAGGTTTTTTTGGAAGTTTTGATTAGTTTAGATTCCGAAAGTAAGGCGAATAACTATTTTCAGAAAACGCTCATTCTTACCCTTCGCGCTGATTTTCTTGAACCAGCCCTTGGATCTCGTATTTTTGCTGAGGCATTATGGCAGTATAGCCCGGAGTTTCTGACTCCGATGAGTCGGGAGGAATTGCGGGCGGCGATCGCGCAACCTGCTGCTAAATTAGGAGTGGCGATCGCTGCTGGTTTGACCGAACGCATATTAGATGCTTTAAGTCAAGAGCCTGGTAATCTTCCTTTACTCGAATTTGCCTTGACTTTACTCTGGGAAGAGTCGATTGCGACCAACTCAGATTTTACCCTCACTCATACCGCTTACGACCGCATTGGTGGGGTAGAACAAGCTTTGGCGAGTTATGCCGATCGCATTTATACTACCCTCAACCGCGAACAACAACCCCAAGCAAGGCAAATTTTTACCCAGTTGGTGCGTCCCGGAGAAGGAACCGCCGATACACGCCGAGTCGCAACGCGCCCAGAAATAGGGGTTGACAAATGGGACTTAGTTATGCACTTAGCGAATACCCGTTTAGTCGTGACCGGACAAGACGAAGCCACAAAAGAAGAAACCGTCGAAATTGTTCACGAAGCGTTAATTCGGGAGTGGAAACGTTTGCGATCGTGGTTAGAAGACGATCGCAGCTTTCGGATTTGGCAAGAACGGCTGCGAGTGGCGATGAGTCAGTGGGAAATCGGCGATCGCGACCCAGAAACTTTATTGCGCGGCACATTACTCTTAGAAGCCCAGCGTTGGTTAACAGAACGCGAACCAGAATTAAGCGAAAAAGAACGGAATTTTATTCGCACCAGTTTAACTCACCAACAGCGCCAAAAAAAGATTCGGACAACTCTACGCCGTCGAGTCATTTTTTTAATTGCTTGTGGTTTATTAGGTTCCCTAACTTTTGGTGGTGTAGCTGCTTGGCAATGGCAGCGTGCCGAAATAGGTGAAGCCGGAAGAATTTTAAGCGATTTAAGTGCTTCCAGCGAAGAATTTTTTACTTCCGGAAAAGAGCTAGAAGCCCTCTTAGAAAGTTTAAAAGCTGCCAAAAAATTAAAGCTATCACCAGATCCACAACCCGATACAGCATTGCGAGTAACTGCGGTTTTACAACAAGCCGTTTACGGAATCAGAGAATATAATCGTCTAGAAGGACACGACAGAACAGTTATTAGTGTCGCCTTTAGTCCCAACGGAGAAATGCTCGCTTCCGCCAGTGATGACAATACAGTAAAACTTTGGCAGAAAAATGGGACATTGATTACTACTTTGAGTGAACATCAAAAACCAGTTAAAAGTGTTGCTTGGAGTCCCGACGGAGAAATTATTGCTTCTGGAAGTTACGATGAAACTATTAAATTATGGCAACGAGATGGTACTTTGCTAGCGAACTTAACAGGACATCAAGATAAAGTTATTAAAGTTGCTTTTAGTCCCGATGGGCAAACTTTGGCTTCTGCTTCAGCAGATAAAACTATTAAACTTTGGCGACGAAACGGGGAATTAATTACTACCTTAACTGGACATAATTCTTGGGTAAACGCTTTAGCTTGGCATCCTGATAGTAGTATTCTAGCTTCCGGCTCGACCGATAAAACTATTAAACTTTGGCGGCGAAATGGAGAACTAATTACCAATATTGCTCGGGATAACAATTCTATTTATAGTCTCGCTTTCAGTCCTGATGGCAAAATTTTCGTATCAGGAAACAAAGATGGGACAATTAACTTTTGGCGCAGTAACGGAAGTTTAATTAAAAATATCAATTTCAGCAGGGAACCAGTTTTAGATCTTGCCTTCAGTCCCGATGGCAAAAAAATTGCAGTTGCTAGTGTGGATAAAACTGTAAAAGTTTGGCAATATCAACCAAGTTTAGTGACAACTTTACCTGGACATAATTCTTCTGTGCATGGGATTTCTTGGTCGCCAGATAGTAAAACTCTCGCTTCCGCAAGTGCCGATACCACAATTAAGTTTTGGAATTTAGATAATCATAAATCTTTGAAATTAATTGGACATCAAGGAATTGTTCGCAGCATATTTCTTAGTGAAAAAAGTAATCAAAAAACACTCACAAGTGGCGATGATGGGACTATAAAAATATGGAATTCAGAGGGGAATTTAGTTAAAACTATTGTTGCTCATCAGAAACCAGTGACTCAGTTATCGCGATCGCCCGACGGTCAAACCTTAGCTACTGCTAGTATTGACGGTACAGCGAAATTATGGACATGGGAAGGTAAGCTGAAAACTACGTTAACTGGGCATTTAGGGGCAGTTTTAGGCGTAAGTTGGTCGCCAGATGGAAACGCGATCGCTACGGTTGGTGAAGATGGTCTGATTAAAATTTGGCAAGCTGATGGTAGTTTATTACAAACATTAAATAACCATGAAGCTGCTGTAACTAGCGCTGCTTGGTCGCCAGATAGTCAAATTTTAGCTACTACTAGCGATGATGATACTGTCAAACTTTGGTTGCGTAAAAGTTCAGGAAAACTAACTTTAATCCATACTTTGAAAGGACATAGTAGTAAAGTTTTGGATGTATCTTGGTCGCCAGACGGTCGCTTTTTAGCTTCGGCTTCTGCTGATAGTACAGTAAAATTATGGCGACGTAATGGTAAGTTACTAAGAACTTTAAAAGGACACAATAATCACGTTTATAGTGTAGCTTTCAATCCGCGAAATAACTATAATTCTTACAATCAAACTTTAGCTTCGGCTGCGGGTGACGGTACCGTAAAACTGTGGAGTATAGATGGTAAACTAATAAAAACTCTCAAGGTACACAAAGCTGGTGTTTTTAGTGTAGCCTGGGAAGAGAATGGTCACGCGATCGCTACTGCAAGTGCTGACCAAACTGTGATTATTTGGAATTTCAATCTTGATAATTTATTAAGCCAAGGATGCGATTGGATTAAAGACTATTTAAAAACGAATATTAATCTTAGCGATCCTAATATTAACGAATCTGTACAGCTACGCACAGTTTGCCATAATCTTAATAGTAATGACCGCATCCCTTATTTAGTTTCACCAACTCGTCTTCGAGGGAATTAATCTTGGGTTTGAGCTATAGATAAATATTTAATAAAAGAGAAAATTTGCTTGTACTTGTATTTACTTAATTGCTGTAAAATTAGATTATGTACGATAATACTTGTAAGTTTATTGCAGAAACATTTTCAGCCGATATTGCTAGTTGGTTACTCGGCGAGCCGATTACTTTAACTAACATAGAACCCTCGGAATTATCAGTTGAACCAATCCGGGCTGATTCATTGATTTTACTGCAATCAGAAGAAGTTATTCTTCATGCGGAATTTCAAACTGAACCTAGTTCAGATATCCCTTTTCGCATGGCTGACTACCGCTTGCGAACTTATCGTCGCTATCCCCAAAAGCGGATGCGTCAAGTAGTAATTTATCTGCGCCGCAGTGGTTCGGATTTGGTTTACCAAAATAAGTTTGAAATTGAGAATCTTTACGTGAATTTCGAGGTAATTCGCCTCTGGGAGCAACCGACAGAAGTGTTTTTGCGATCGCCCTCAAGGGCGCTGGCGCTACCGTGCCAATCGCCAGGATTGTTACCCTTTGCTGTCTTGAGTCAAACCAATAATCCCCATAACACTCTTCGACAAGTAGCTGGAGAAATTGAAAAAATTGGCGATCGCAGACAGCAAAGTAACGTATCCGCCTCTGTAGCACTTCTAGCAGGGTTAGTATTAGAGAAGAATTTTGTTAAAAGTGTTTTAAGGCAGGAAATTATGCGCGAGTCAACGATTTATCAAGATATTGAAGCTGAAGCAACTCAAAAAGGTATGCAGCAAGGTATGCAGCAAGGTATTCAGCAAGGTATGCAGCAAGGTATGCAGCAAGGTATGCAGCAAGGTATGCAGCAAGGTATTCAGCGAGAAGCAGTATCTTTCGCTTTACGCTTACTCAAACGGCGAATAGGAGAAGTTAAGCCCGAATTACAAGCACAAATTCAGGAGTTATCTGTTGAACAATTGGAAGAATTAGGAGAAGCTTTGCTTGATTTTAGTAGTGAAGATGACTTAATTTCTTGGCTAGAAAAAATTTAGTATTTTTAGGATAGGTTAGGTAGTAATTAAATAAGTAAATTATTTATTCCTACCCCCTATTATACCCGAAAATTATTCTAGCTAATTGCAGCTAAGATTTTTTCTTGTTCTAAGGAACGACCAATTAGCACCAGTTTGGTTTGACGAGGTTCGTCAGTTTTCCAAAGGCGATCGTAAAAAAAGTCAAAGCGAGAACCAACTCCTTGTAATACCATCCGCATTGGTTTATTCTCAACGTTGACGAAACCTTTAACTCGGTAAATTTCTTCTTGTTCAACCAATTTTTGTAACTGGTTAACTAATTTTTTCGGTTCAAATGTTTGTTGGAGAATCAGTTCCACTGAGTTGATATCATCATCATGTTCGTGTTCTTCTTCGCTGTCATGATGAGAAGGACGACTATCTAAATTGTCTTCAACTGCGGCATTAAATCCTAATAAAATTTCTGGGGCGATTTCTCCTTGGTGACAAGGAACAATTTTCACTCCGCTAGGTAATTCTTTTTCCAACCAATTCTGAACTTTAATTCGCGTTTCTTCGTCTACCAAATCAACTTTAGTTAATAATACTAAATCGGCGCAAGCTAATTGATCTTCAAACAACTCTTCTATCGGCGTTTCGTGTTCTAAATTAGGGTCAGCTTTTCTTTGGGCTTCTAATGCTTCTAAATTGCCGACTAAAGTACCAGCAGCTAAAGCTTGACAATCAACTACTGTGATTACACCATCGACTGTAGCACCGTTACGAATTTCTTGCCAGCGAAAAGCTTGTACTAAGGGTTTAGGTAATGCTAAACCGGAAGTTTCTATTAACATACAATCAATTTGTTCGCGCCTTTCTAAGAGTTGTTGCATGGTGGGAAAAAATTCTTCTTGAACGGTACAACAAAGGCAACCATTTGTCAATTCAATTATGTTATCAGTTGGAGTTTCATCAGTTTCACAAATTTGACAATCACGTAGTAATTCACCGTCGATTCCTACCTCGCCAAATTCGTTAACGAGGACAGCAATTTTGCGTCCTTGATTGTTTTGTAATAAATTACGAACGAGAGTAGTTTTACCAGCACCGAGAAAGCCAGTGATAACAGTTACGGGAATTTTTGCAGCCATATTGATATTGGGTTTAATTGTGGAATTTAGATATTAATAGAAGGAGTCGTACCAGTCACCATAAAAGTGCATTCTGCCGACTCCAATGTAAAGCGGATAGGGGATTTCGGCGGCGGGAAATACGGTTACGCCAAATAAGTAAACGCCGCCATAAAGAGGATTTCGCTTGGGTTTTAAGCCAACTGTAAATGTAGTTCCGGGTGGAATTGCTGGCTCAAAATTAACTGTAATTGCACCAGTTTCTTCATTTTCATTTGCTTGACTTACATTCAATCTTTCGCCTTTATCGCGATGGGTTCCAACAAAGGCAAAGGTATCTTCTAGTTCAAAGTTAATTTCTTCAAATCCTTCCCGTTGATTGATTGTTACTTTTCCTAAAGATTCGCCTGCGTCTGCGGGTAAGTTGATGGTAAAATAATATTTTGCTGCCCAAACTCCGGTGTCATTGTAGGTAGTAACGGTATTTAATAAGCGGGGCGCACTTTCAAAGGATACGCTACCATCTCTTCTTTGAATTGCTTGTGTTGGAGGAAGGTTAATGACGATGATGCTAGCGGTGGTTAAAGTTAGGGTTAGTAAGGGGGAAATACGCATCTTTTTTACCTAGAAATTCAGGAAAAAATTAAGCTGGGAGAGAGGAAATAAAGTTGGCTGAGGAAAGACAATTTTTCGGAGTTAAAATTAGGGTAAATTTTTCTATCCTCTCATGCTCTGTTATTTCTAGGTTAGCTAATTGCTGCCGAGGTGAGAAAAATTATTCCGATCCCAGCGATCGCCAATCCCAAAAACCGTAAAATTGAAAAAGGCTGTTGGGGCAATTTTTCCAAAATAATCTTACCTAAGATAGATGCAGCTACAGCAACAAGTAGTTGAATTACCGCAAAACCTGCTAAATAAGCGATTAAGGGTGTCATTTCTGCACCAACGATCGCTTCCCCATAAGCGTAGCCATGAAAAATTCCGGCGATCGCCGCGAGAATTGCCAAAATCTGCTTATATTCTCCAGAATTTTGTAGCTGAGTGCGGTTATTTGCTAACAAAATTCCCACAGTAATTATTGACACAGCAACCAATATTTCTACACCAGGTAAATTCCACCCGAAAAGATGAATTACTGTTCCTACTATGGTCGCAAAAATAAACGGAATTAAGCTAACAACTCCTTTATTTACTGTAGCAACAAGTAAACCCGCAGCAACTACAAAAGCGAAATGATCTAAGCCAATAATTGGATGTCCTAACCCAGATAAAAATCCTTCTAAAAAATTACTTGGAGTTTTGCCCCCGAAAGGATGATGTGCCATTACTTGAGGCACAAAACTCAGGAAAAAGAACCCGGTTAAAGTTATTATTCCACTAATTTGTAAGATCCCTTGTGGGCGAATGAAAAGCTTAAGTTTTGACATTTTTCCTTAACTTAAAATTGGGATTAGCTATTAACTGGTCACGATTGCCGAAACTGAAGAGAGTCAAGATTTTCAGCCCTGACTAACAACCAACAATTCTACTTTTTCGACGCAAAAACTTGACAAAAATCACTTGCTGTAGGTCGTGGTAAATCGTAGCTTCCAGAGACGCTGAGAAAACCTCAATTGTAGCGACGGCGACAAAATCCAGCCAGATAAACTTAACAACAGCAGATTAGACACGATCTGTACCTCGCAGATGTAACTGTACAACCAAAATTAGACAATCGGCGGGCATCCTGACTAAGAGACGAACTCATCACAGTTGCGGGACAGCGCCGGACTTGCACCGAACTTTCCCCCTTACATTTGCTGGCTGTTCCTCAGCAAAACCGATCCAGTAGAGATATTACCACATTCAGGATCAGAAACCACAAACGCGATCGCCAACCACTAATTTAATGAGTTATAAGTTAAAAATTGATCTTAAACTGATAATCACCCCCCAAAACCAATGCACATTTTATTAGTAGAAGATGAACCAGGAATTGCCCAGTTTATTAATCAAGGATTAAAAGAAGCAGGCTATATTGTCGATGTAGCTTTTGACGGTAAACAAGGCTGGGAATACGCCTCTAGTGTTGAATACGATTTAGCTATCCTGGATATTCTGCTTCCCGGAATAGACGGTTTAGAACTTCTGGGCAAAATTCGCAGCCGAAAAATTTTAACTCCCGTGTTACTCTTAACAGCAAGAGATGATGTGGAAGATCGGGTTAGAGGGTTAGACCTCGGCGCAGATGATTACTTAGTAAAACCGTTTGCTTTCTCCGAACTTTTGGCTCGTCTTCGGGCTTTGCAACGTCGTCCTCCATTGCAACTCGATCCAATTTTGCAAGTAGCAGATTTAACAGTGGATCTTGGCAAGCGAGAAGTGCGTCGGGGAGGAAAATTAATCGAATTGAGTCCTTTGGAATTTAAACTTTTAGAATATTTGCTACGTTACCGCGATCGCGTTCTCACCCGAACTCAAATTCTCGAACACGTTTGGGACTTGGATTTTTACAGCAATTCTAATGTCGTTGATGTTTATGTCGGTTATCTCAGACGAAAAATAGATAAAGGTTTTGAGCAGTCGCTATTGCATACAGTGCGGGGAGTAGGTTACTGTTTACGAACTGAGACAGTTGATGAGTAAATTCTTCAAATTCGGAAAAAGAACCCTGCGAGTGCGTCTGACAGCTTGGTATATTTTGCTTTTGGCGTTAACTTTAGTTTTGTTTTGCAGCTATCTTTACTTACAGTTAGAACAGAGTTTACTAGCTCAGTTAGATAGCACTCTACAAGTAACCGTTTCCCAAACTTTAGACAGATTGATCGAAAAGAACGGTCATCCAGGCTTCAAAAAAACTGCCGCAGATCCTTTAGCCCAAGCAGATTTAGCGGTACGTCTCATCGATGACCAAGGTAAAGTTTGGGATGGTTTTGGTAACTACGAAATTCTTCCTTCTGGCTTACCGATAACTTCCGGTTACATTAATCTTAGCCGAGGCGATCGCACCTGGCGCATTTACACTCAAAGCTTACCAAACTTCGAGAGCGATCGCGTTTGGTTGCAAGTCGCTGAATCTCTCGAACCTGTGTACCAAGCATCAGAACATTTATTAGCTTTAATGTGGTTAGGTTTTCCTTTAATTCTGTTAATTGCAGGATTAGGGGGACTTTTTCTTGCCGATCGCGCTTTACGTCCCATTGACCGTATTATTCGGACTGCACAGGTGATTAGTGCAAACGATTTCACCAAACGCATTAATTATCTCGGTGCTACGGACGAAGTAAGCAGATTAGCAATGACGATCGACCAAATGCTCGATCGTCTTGAAGTTGCTTTTGAACGCGAACGACGCTTTACTGCTGACGCAGCCCATGAGTTACGAACTCCTTTAACAGTTATTAAAGGACGAATTGAAGTTACGCGATCGCGCGATCGCACTGCTACTGAGTACGAAAAAACTTTACACGATTTGGAACATGAGGCAGATCGTTTGATTCGTTTAACGAACGGTTTGCTATTTCTAGCGCGATTAGAATCTCAGCAAAGACATCCTTCTTTTTTACAGTTAGTCGATCTAAGTAACTTATTAAGCGCACTCAGCGAACAAATGCAACCTTTAGCAGAAGTGCAACAGATTGAACTGCTCGAAAAAGTTGCTCCTAATTTGTTTATTCGTGGTAATCCAGATTATTTGACCAATCTGTTTTTAAATCTCTTGGATAACGCTTTCAAATATACCCCCAAAGGTGGAACCGTGACAGTAGAAGCCTTCCAAACCGGAGAACAAATCTCGATAGCAGTCAAAGATACTGGAATTGGTATCGATCGCCAACACTTAATTTCTTTATTCGATCGCTTTTATCGAGTTGAAGAAGCCCGTTCTCGGCGTACCGGGGGAGCCGGGTTAGGATTGGCGATCGCCCAACAAATTGCTCGCCTTCATGACGCTACTTTAACTGTTCAAAGTCAACCTCAGCAAGGCACAACGTTTTACTTAATCCTTCCTAAATCTCACCAGAAGTTAGCTTAACGAGTTTTTCCCCACAAATTACGGGTTTCTAGCGCGATCGCCCCCAAATCTAAGAAAATTCTTAGAGTTTTCTCACGTTTTTCTTACTATTTCTTATTTAAGCTTGATGGAGCATTACTTTCGTTAACCAATCTCAAGTTACTTTATGGATGGAAGCCTGATTCTCTTTAACATTCTCAATCCCCCCGTACTATTTTTCTTTCTGGGGATGATGGCTGTGTTTCTCAAATCCGACTTAGAAATTCCCCAACCGCTACCAAAATTATTTTCCTTGTATCTCCTACTCGCAATAGGTTTCAAAGGAGGCTACGAACTCCAAGAAAGCGGCATTAATCCTCAAATTGCGATTACTCTCATTGCCGCGATCGTCATGGCTTGTATCGTCCCAATCTACAGTTTCTTCATTTTAAGACTGAAACTAGACTCATACAACTCCGCCGCGATCGCCGCCACCTATGGTTCAATTAGCGCCGTTACCTTCATCAGCGCCGGATCTTTTCTCGAAAAACTCCACATCTCCTATGGCGGACACATGGTAGCCGCCTTAGCATTAATGGAATCACCAGCAATTATCGTCGGGCTAATTTTAGTCAGAGTATTCGCACCAACTAAAGATACAAAAGAAACCTTTTCTTGGGCTGCTGTACTCCAAGAAGCGTTTCTCAACGGCTCAGTTTTTCTCTTAATCGGTAGTTTATTAATCGGAATGCTCACCGGAGATAAAGGTTGGGAAAAATTAGAGCCATTTACCCAAGGAATTTTTTACGGCGCTTTGACTTTCTTTTTACTCGACATGGGCATTGTTGCCGCAAAACGAATCAAAGATTTAAGTAAAACAGGTTCTTTCTTAATCTTTTTTTCTGTCTCTATTCCCGTTGCTAATGCCATCATCGGTATCCTACTTGGTAAACTTCTCGGATTTGGAGAAGGTAATACCTTATTATTTGCAGTTTTGTGTGCCAGTGCTTCTTATATCGCCGTTCCTGCTGCCATGCGAATGACAGTCCCAGAAGCTAATCCCAGTTTATATGTTTCGATGGCACTAGCACTAACATTTCCCTTCAACATCATCGTCGGAATTCCACTTTATTTAGAAGTAATCAAACATCTCGGAGTCTAAATCATGCAAGAAGTCAAAAAAGTAGAAATCATCGTTAGTTCCCTAGAAATAGAAGAAGTCCTCCAAATTCTAGATAACATCAAAGTCTCTGGCTACACCGTGATCAAAAATACATCCGGTAAAGGCGACCGTGGTGTTTCTGACGACGATCTTGATCGAGTATTTAGTAATAGTTACATCCTCACTGTCTGCACCAACGAAAAACAACTTAATCAATTAGTCGAGATAATTACACCTCTCTTAAAAAAAGTTGGTGGAATCTGTCTAGTTACTGAAGCTAATTGGGTTTTACACTGAAGCTGAAAACTTTTAGAGATTTTTTTAAATGCAGAAATGAAAGAAGAAGCAATTAGAGAATTACAATTTTTTGAAGAAGGACTAAAATTCGATATTTTAT
>JAWQFW010000027.1:0-32707 GCA_035968095.1 Oscillatoria sp. PMC 1068.18 | reverse complement strand
TCCCCAATCCCCAATCCCAATTAATACAAAGTCATCATCAACTCTTGCTGATACTTTTGCGTCAAAGGATGCTTTTCTCCTAACAACTTAAACACAGCCAACATCGCCTTTCTCGCACCATCATCGCGATACTTTCGACTGGTTTCCACAATCTCCAAAAACAATCGCAAACCAGCCTCATAATCATTAGCCAAAGTTAACTTAGCCGCTTCAGCATACTTTCGATCTAACTCACTTTCCCCAGGATTTTGAATCGCCTCTTTAAACTCAACTAAAGTTAAAACAGATTGAGCCTGGGGATAAAACTCTCGCTCATCTTCCCGAATAGTTACTAACATTTTTCTCGCCGCTTCAAGTTGATTACAGCTAATCAAAAACTTCGCCGCTTCAAGCGTCACCAGTTTATTTTCTGGATACTTAGTAAACAACTCATCAAAGAGTTTTTTCGCTTGCTTCGCATCGCCAGCAGCGATCGCACTTTGCGCCGCCGCCAAACTCATTTCCAGATCGGATTTTAGACCTAAATTCCCTAAAAATTCCCGTAAATCTTTTTCCGATAAAGCCCCAACAAACCCAGGAAACATTTCCCCTTGGTTAACAACTCTCACATCAGGCACACCTTCTACCTGAAAACGAGAAGCCAACTCTTGATTTGCATCAATATCGACTTTTGCCAAAATGAAATCATACTCTTGCACTAACTTTTCCAAAATTGGCTTCAGGATTTGACAAGGACCACACCAAGTCGCATAAAAATCAACAACTACAGGCTTTTGATAAGACTTTTCTAGCACTTCAGCGTTGAAATTACTGTTATCGACAACCAGAGAATTACTCATTTTCAATAGTTAGCAAAAATTACCAGTGTTAGCTTTGAGCCACAACTCAAATTAATTATAAAATAAGCAAAAGCTTAACTCGTCAGCAAATCTTTCACGGCTGTAGCTGCGGCAATCCCAGAATTAAGCGCATTTTCCACAGTATTTCCCCCACACCAGTCACCGCAGCAAATTAACGGTAACGGTTGGGCGGCGAATAGGTAAGGTAAAGAGAGTGGTGTAGCCGGGATAGCATAACGCCAGCGATGTATTTGCACCCATTCCGGATGCTTCAGCCAAGGAAGGAAAATTTCGGCAGCATGGTTGAGTAAGGTAGTTGCTGCTGGTTGTAAGTCGTCGGTATCGAGGTATTTTTCCGCAAATTCGGGGCTACTCTGAAAGACAAAGACGGGTTGCGAGGCAAGATTTCGTTTGCTACTGTCGAGAAAAATTCTATCGAGGTAGTCATCTTGGCTAACTTTGATGGTTTCCCAAGCTGGGTTGCGCTGCTCGATTTGTTGTTGGTATGCTGCGGGATAACCTGCGATCGCACTCAAACAAGAATTGAATTTAACCGCACGTAAATTATTAAGAAATTCTGTAGGTAACTCGCTTCTGGGTAAGGTTTCCACTAAAGTGAGGGCTTGCGGTGCAGGAATCGCCAGAATGAGGGTTTTTGCCATTAAATTGGCGGGAATTTCGGGAGTTGCAGCGAGAGTTAGTTGCCAAGTATTTTGGTTGTGAGGGGCGATCGCCGTGACTCTCGCTTGTCGATAAATTTGTAAATTGGTAGCCAGAGATTTGGCGATTTTAGTCATTCCTTCCGGTGCAAAATAACGCTTTTTGCGATCTTTTGGCTGTAATTGCCGATTTGGTAATAATTCGTAAATATTTTCACTTTCCAGTTGCAGAATATTTTCCTTTAACCAAATTTCGCCGAATTCAGTAGTAAAATTTCCTTGAATTTCCAGGTAAGGTAGCCCATGATCCACACGAGTATTAAACAATCTGCGGGTAGCGACTCTTCCTCCCACACCGCGAGATTTTTCCACAACAATAACTGAGTAACCTGCTTGCTGTAACCGAGAAGCGCAAACTAAGCCTGCTAAACCAGCACCAATAACCGCAATATCAAACAAATTTAACTAATCTCCGCTAAAAATAAGTTCAATACACCATAGCCTTGATTAAGGCTTAATTACTGTTAATTTCGCGATCGCGGAACTAAACTTTTTCTTGGTAAGACAAAACTAGGTGTCGTGACTCGATCGTAAATAGTAGAATAGTTGAGTGCAAATAGCAAGATCGGCGTTTTGGAGGGAAAGATTTTGGACGAGTTGAGGATGGCGCTGGAATTAGCGACAGAAGAAGAGTTGCAACAATTAACCCAAATTCTGTTTTGTCGCAAATTTAATCCGTTAGATTATTTACAAACACCAGATCCGATGGTAATTCAAAGTGAAGATAAGGATGCTTGGTTAGACGCAATTGAAGCTAGGTTTCGTTATCTCGCAGCCGATGGAATGACAGTTTTACGGGGACAAACTCGCGAAGTTACCTACAGAGAAGCCTTAATTAAAGTTTGTCATTACTTGAAAATTCCTTACTCGAAAAAAATGTCTACCACCGACATCGAAGCTGAGGTATTTTTGCATTTAATTGGTAAAGCTTGGAAACGTTTACCAACTTCCGAGAAAAAATCTTTAACAGTAAGAGTACAGCGATCGCTGGCAGAATCGAATTTAGCCGAACCTTTACCTGTACAATTACAACACGATCCGATTAATCTATTACTTAAGGGCGGTAGTGCGCTAGCTATTAGTTCAATTCTGAAAAATATCTTAATTAAACAGTTAGCCCGTCAATTTGCTTTTCACTTCGCCCGCTATCAAGTCGCTAAAGGCGCGATCGTGCGTGGAAGTGCGGCGGCAATGGTAGAATTTCAAAGTTACGTGGCTTTACAGACAGCAAAACGAGGAATGGCGGTAGCAACGGCACGACAAACGGCAGTTAAAAGTATTTTTGCCTTTCTTGGACCTGTTTTGTGGGCTAGTTTATTTGCCGATCTTGGCTGGCGCGCGATCGCTACTAATTATGGTCGCATTATTCCGACTATTTTTGCCCTAGCACAAATTCGTCTGACTCGTGCAGAATGTTGGGAATTAGCTTAATTATTTCGGTTTTTCCGTCCAGTTTGTAACTGTTTTTTGCTCATCGATGACTAACAATTTACCACAAAAAAATCAGCAAGGAATTGGCAAATTTGCTCAAATATCCTTGTTGATTTTTACTTTGTTACCTACTTGGGGCGGAATCGGCATTCTTATCGCTAGCTTCATTATTTTTCAACAAAACTTTTCCGAAATAACTCAAAATAAAATTAATTGGGCGTTAGCAGCTTTAAGTGTTTGGTTAATTGTTACTTGTTGCTTGGCGAATCAGCCCGGTGAAGCTTTTTTAGGGTTAGCAAATTTCTTTCCGTTTATGATTATTTTTGCCGCCCTGACTACCCTAATTCGCACCATCAATCAGTTACGTTGGCTGGCTTGGTTGTTAGTTTCGCCTTCATTAATTGTCGCAATTCTTGGTTTAGGTCAATTATTTTTGGGTTGGAGTGGTGGCGAATTATTATTACCAGTTTTCGGATGGATTTTAGTCCCCGAAGGTAATCCGGAAGGAAGGATGTCTTCGGTATTTATGTATGCAAATATTCTGGCTGCTTATGAATTAATTATTGTTAGTTTGGGGTTAGGTTTGTGGCTCGATCTTTGGCGAAGTTGGCGCAAAAATCGGCAGCAAAAACTAAGCTGGTTATTTTGGTTTTTAAGTATAACTTTAATTGCTGATACGATCGCCTTAATTTTAACTAATTCTCGTAGCGCTTGGGGAATTGGAATTCTGATTGGAGTCGCTTTTACGCTTTATTTGGGTTGGTATTTATTGGTTTTGGGAGTAGCGGCTGCGGCTGGGGCGATCGCGTGGGCATCTTTTGGTCCAAAATGGGGACAGGGATCTTTGCGTAAAGTTGTTCCCGCTTACTTTTGGTTGCGACTCTCAGATCAAATGTTTAGCGATCGCCCCATCGAGACTTTACGCCTTACTCAATGGCAATTTACCATCAAAATGACTCAATCTCGCCCTTGGTTAGGTTGGGGCTTGCGTAATTTTACCTTACTTTACGAACAAGAAATGGATGTCTGGCTTGGTCATCCCCACAATTTGTGGTTGATGTTAGCCGCAGAAACAGGAATTCCGGGGATAATGCTTTTATCAGCGATCGTTGCTTGGATTCTAGCTCAAGCAACAATTTTCTGGCAAACTTTATCAACAGAATCAGGAGAATTTTCCAACTCAAAATCTAGTTTTGCAAATATTCCCGAAATATTCTTGAAAACAACAACAACCGATTTATTTGCTGATAAAATAATTATTTTTTCCTATCTCGTAGCTTTTACTAGCTGCATTTTATTTAATTTATTCGATGTCAGTATTTTCGATCTCCGAATTAATCTTTTAGGATGGATACTCTTAGCAGCAATTTGGGGCGTAACTAATAATTATCGCCCAGAAGCTAACTTTCAACTAAAGTTAAACAAATAAATCATCAAATTCATTGTGTAAAGACGTTGCATACAACGTCTCTACAAAGTAATGATGTGTCGCCAACATTTGTCTATTTCAGATTAGATCGCAAAAACCGATTAATATTTACTACAATAAAGATATAAATCTTGTCAAAAGCGCAATGCAACTAACATACTTAGATAGTAATTCCTGGCTAATTGAAATCGCTCAAAAAAGAATTCTTCTCGATCCTTGGTTAGTAGATAATTTAGTCTTTGGTAATCAAACTTGGTTATTCAAAGGAGAAAAACTAACTCAACGAGAAATTCCCTCAAATATCGACTTAATTTTATTATCTCAAGGTTTAGAAGATCACACTCATCCACCCACATTAAAACAATTAGACCATAATCTTCCTGTGGTTGGTTCTCCAAATGCCGCAAAAGTTACCAAAAATCTAGGATATTCTCAAGTAACCGCTTTAAAACATGGAGAAACTTTCAATTTAGCAAATCAAGTAGAAATTAAAGCTTTTCCTGGTTCTCCAATTGGTCCAACTTTAATCGAAAATGCTTATTTAATTAAAGATTTAGCAACGAAACAAACAATTTATTACGAACCACATGGCGAACATTCTCCAAAAATCAAAGAAGTTGCCCCGGTAGATGTATTAATTACCCCAATCGCTAATTTATCTTTACCTTTAATTGGATCAATTATCAAAGGACAAAAAACTGCTTTAGAAATTTGTCAGTGGCTACAACCGCAAGTGATTTTGCCGACTGCGGCTGGTGGTGATGTGAAGTTTGAAGGTTTGTTACTAACTTTGTTGCGGACGGAAGGAACTGCGGCAGAATTTAGGGAAATGTTAGCTGAAAATAACCTCAATACGCGAGTTATTGACCCGAAACCAGGAGAAAGTTTCGCTTTGGAATTAGTTAATTAATGGCGATTTAGGTAGTGCGGGAATATTGCATCAAATGAAGCTAAAATTGATTGTTTCGGAAGCTACTTTGACAAAGAATCGCCTAAAATTAAGTTGTCAGTCTACAGGGAAAATTTTATGTCCGAGACTGTTCCGGCTCAATATAATATAAAACTGCCGCCAACTCAAAAAGAACTTCCTTGCGATGATGGTATACCAATGGAAACAGCCCGTCACAAAGCGCAAATGGATCTGTTGATGGAAACTTTATCAACTTGGCTGAATGCTAGGGATGATGGGTTTGTGGGTGGGAATATGTTTATTTACTTTAGTCTCGCTCAAGTACGAAATCAAGACTTTCGTGGTCCAGATTTTTTTGCTGTTTTGGATGTACCGAAAGGTGAACGTTTGAGTTGGGTGGTTTGGGAGGAAGGTAAAGCCCCAGATGTGGTAATTGAACTAATTTCTGAAAGTACGAAAGAACGAGATAAAAATGAGAAAAAGCGGATTTATCAAAACCAGATGCGAGTTCCGGAGTATTTCTGGTACGATCCGTTTAATCCTGATGACTGGGCAGGATTTGCGCTGCAAAACCGCGTTTACCGACCTATTACCCCAAATCATCGAAATCAACTGATTAGTGAGTCTCTCGGCTTAATTTTGCTGCGTTGGGAAGGCAGATATCACGGAATTGAGGCAACTTGGCTGCGCTGGGCGACTTTAGAGGGAGAGTTGTTGTTAACTGATGGGGAAATGCGCGATCGCGAAAAATCTGCGAAAGAACTCGCTCAACAACGCGCTGCACAACTGGAATCTCAACTCCAACAAGTCGTCCGTAACTTACGCGCACAAGAAATGACTGTCGCTCAAATAGCCAGTATCACCGGATTATCAGCAACTCAGATCGAAGCCATCAGCCCCTAGTTCTCGTTTCGCACTCAAAAAAAAAACGGTAGAGAAACAAATCTTCTCTACCATCTTTTCGCCATTTTGTCAAGCTTAAATCATTCAGCTTTGGTTAAAATTGGTTGCTGATCAGAGGGACGAACCACAACCTTACCTTCCTCGTCGATATCAACTTTCGCCGTATCGCCTTCGCCAACGCGACCGGAAAGAATCTCCTCAGCCAGAACATCCTCCAACAAGCGCATAATCGCCCGACGTAACGGACGAGCGCCGTAGCTGGGGTTGTAACCTTCTTCGACCAAGCGTTCTTTAAACTTCTCGGTAACTTCTAAGATAATATCTTTTTCAGTGAGTCGCTTGAAGACTTCGCGGAGCATGATTTCGGCAATGTCCTTGACCTCTTCTTTGCTCAACTGACGGAAGACAATAATCTCATCGAGACGGTTGAGGAACTCTGGACGGAAGTAATTCTTCAGTTCTTCATTGACTAAAGAGCGAATGCGGTTATATTGCGACTCGGTACGGTCTTCGCTGAACTCGAAACCAAGTCCGCCGCCACCTTTTTCGATTACCTTAGAACCGATGTTCGAGGTCATAATTAACAAGGTATTCTTGAAGTCTACCGTGCGACCTTTGGCATCAGTGAGGCGACCATCTTCTAAGATTTGCAGCAGCATATTAAACACATCGGGGTGTGCTTTTTCAATTTCGTCGAATAACACTACGGTGTAAGGACGACGGCGTACTGCTTCAGTCAGTTGACCGCCTTCGTTGTAACCGACATATCCCGGAGGCGAACCAATCAACTTAGAAACCGTATGACGTTCCATGTATTCGGACATATCCAAGCGAATCATCGCTTCTTCCGAACCAAAGAAATAAGCTGCTAAAGCTTTGGTCAACTCGGTTTTACCAACACCAGTGGGACCGGAGAAGATGAAACTAGCGATGGGGCGGTTGGGATTTTTCAAACCAACGCGGGCGCGACGAATTGCACGGGAAACCGCTTTCACCGCATCTTCTTGACCGATAAGACGCTGATGTAAAGTATCTTCCATGTGCAGTAGTTTCTCAGACTCGGACTCAGTAAGTTTGTTCACTGGTACGCCCGTCCAAGAAGCGACAATGTGAGCGATTTCCTCCGAATCAACCGAAGGACCTTCTTCGTCATTGTCAGACTCACTCTTCTTCGCGTTCGCGATCGCCCGAATCTCGCCTTTAATTTCCATTTCGCGATCGCGTAACTCTCCAGCTTTATCAAAATCCTGCGATCGCACCGCATCGTCTTTTTCCTTTAGCACCTGACGTAATTCTTTGTCAAGTTCTTTTGCCGCCGGAGGTAACTGAGAATTAATCAAACGAACCCGCGAACCCGCCTCATCAATCAAATCAATCGCCTTATCGGGCAAATAGCGGTCAGAAATATAGCGATCGGACAATTTCGCCGCCGCTTCCAGGGCTTCATCTAAAATTTTCAGCTTGTGGTGTTGCTCGTAACGTTCGCGCAAACCGTATAAAATTTCAATTGTCTCATCTACCGAAGGTTCGCCCACCATCACAGGTTGAAAACGACGTTCCAGGGCAGCATCTCGTTCAATGTGCTTACGATACTCATCCAGAGTAGTTGCGCCGATACATTGCAATTCACCTCTAGCCAAAGCTGGCTTCAAGATGTTCGCTGCATCAATCGCCCCTTCAGCCGCACCAGCACCGATCAAAGTATGAACCTCATCAATCACCAGAATCACATTTCCAGCTTGACGAATTTCGTCCATAATCTTCTTCAGGCGTTCTTCAAACTCACCTCGATACTTCGTTCCTGCAACCAGCAAACCAATATCGAGAGTAACCACCCGTTTTTCTTCGAGGATATCAGGAACATCATTATTTGCGATACGCTGCGCCAAACCTTCAGCGATCGCCGTTTTTCCGACTCCTGGTTCCCCAATCAAAACCGGATTATTCTTCGTCCGCCGACCGAGAATTTGAATTACCCTTTCAATTTCCTTAATTCTGCCCACCACCGGATCGAGCTTTCCTTCGGCTGCCATTTGAGTTAAATTAGCCCCAAACTCATCCAAAGTAGGCGTTTTCGTGCGACCCTGATTAGCGCCAACAGCCACTTCCGCCGTTTCGCCCAACATCCGGATCACCTGAGTCCGAACCTTCGAGAGATCCACACCCAAATTTTCCAAAACTCTAGCCGCCACACCCTCACCTTCTCTTATCAAACCGAGAAGTAAGTGTTCCGTACCAATATAATTGTGTCCTAACTGTCGAGCTTCTTCTAAAGATAATTCAAGAACGCGCTTCGCTCTGGGAGTGAAAGGAATTTCCACCGCCACAAAACCCGAACCGCGACCGATAATTTTTTCTACTTCTATGCGAGCATCTTTAAGATTGACACCCATAGATTTCAAGACTTTAGCTGCAACACCTGTACCTTCTCCGATTAAACCGAGAAGAATTTGTTCAGTGCCGACAAAGTTGTGTCCCAGGCGACGTGCCTCCTCCTGAGCCAGCATAATTACTTTAATTGCTTTTTCTGTGAAGCGTTCAAACATGGTCTATTTCCATATCCTGCTGCGTGCCCGTGTAAGCTGATTTTAGCACAGGCTTCTCAGGAGACTGTCGTTTTTTAAACAGTCTCCCGACAATATTTATGGTGTAAATGCCGATCCCAAGCGTGAGGATTAGCGATCGCCTAAATTCTCCTAACCTTTGTGAGTGCTATTTTTTCGAGTTAGACAACTGCCAGTTATTACTTTGTAAACAAGCCTCTATTTCTTGCTTCCATTGAGCTAACTCAACCGTAAATTCCGGGTAAGCTAAACCACTACGCCAGAGAATCAAAGCATCTTCATTCGTATCTTTGTAGTAACCGCGTCTGCGTCCTGCTTCAGTAAAGCCAAACTTTTTATATAAAGACAAAGCCACCGTATTACTAGCTCTTACCTCCAAGGTGGCACGTTCCAGACCTCGTTGCACCGCATCTGCTAGTAAGGCACACAGCAGCAGTTTTCCGAAACCTAGACCTTGATAATCTGGATGAACCGCCAAAATTGTCAGATGTGCTTCCTCCAGAATTTGCCAGTAACAACCAATGCCGACAATTTGTTCATTTTGGTGCTGACTGGTTTGAGAAATCGCGGGTACGGAAATAACCAACAACTCGCTATTGGGACTTGCTAATTCACGCTCATAACCAGCTAATGTCCACAATCCACCTAAACATAGTTTGTCCAGTTCGACAACCGCAGGTAGTCTGGCTGCTGTTAAAGGTAATAATTTTAGTTTTGCTAAAGTCACAGCACTCAATTGTACACTGAAACATGGGCGTGTTTGCGCTTGGTTTGTTCTTGGTCATTGCTCGTTCCTCAGTTTAACCTCCTGAAAAGACGACAAATGACTCCAGACAAATAACTCAAATCAACAATTTGACCATGTTATCGACGGAAAAGAAAGTACCCAATTCAGCGATTCAGTATCTACCGCCCAAGGGCGAAATTTCACCAAATCAACAACTTCTACCTTTAACAGCAAAAGTCAACGATCGCGACTGTCTCGAAATTGGTGGTTGTGATGTAACTCAGTTGGTGCAACAGTTTGGTTCTCCTCTTTACATTTTGGATGAAGAGACTTTGCGGACGGCTTGTAGACAATATCGAGATCATCTCCAAAAGTATTATCCAGGGGAAGCTTTAGCGATTTATGCTTCTAAAGCCTGGAATTGTCTAGCAGTGTGCGCGATCGCCCAAAGTGAAGGTTTGGGTTTGGATGTGGTTTCTGGTGGGGAACTTTACACTGCCCTGCAAGCCAATGTCAACCCGGAAAAAATTTATTTTCACGGCAATAATAAATCTGTAGACGAGTTAGAACTAGCTCTTGACTGTGGATGCAAAATTGTAGTCGATAATTGGCTTGAATTAGAATTACTTCAGGATTTAGTTAGCGATCGCACGGCTGAACCAGTTCGAGTGATGCTACGCTTAACGCCGGGGATCGAGTGTCATACCCATGAGTATATTCGCACAGGTCATTTGGATAGTAAATTTGGCTTCGATCCGAATCAAATTGACGAGGTTTTGGCTTTCGTGAAGTCAGAGTCTAATCTCAACTGTATCGGACTCCATGCTCATATTGGGTCGCAAATTTTTGAGCGTCAACCTCACCAAGACTTAGCTGAAGTGTTAGTGAAGTGGTTTAAACAAGCTAACGAAATCGGGTTGTCACTCCAAGAATTAAACGTCGGTGGTGGGTTAGGAATTCGTTACACCGAAGCCGACGATCCCCCAAGTATTGAAGAATGGGTCAAAGCCGTTTGTCAAGCGACTGTGGCTGCTTGTGAAAAAGAAAATCTGCCCTTACCCAAACTAATTTGTGAACCAGGGCGATCGCTAATTGGCACTGCTTGCGTCACCGCTTATACTGTTGGGAGTCGCAAACAAGTTCCCGAAATTCGGACCTACATTGCTGTGGATGGGGGAATGTCCGATAATCCTCGTCCAATTACCTATCAATCAGTTTATCGAGCCGCGATCGCCAACCGAATGTTAGCCCCGGTAGAAGAAACAGTAACCATCGCCGGAAAACACTGTGAATCTGGCGATATTGTCATTAAAGATGCTCAATTACCCGCTACCCAACCCGGAGACATTCTTGTCGTCATGGCAACGGGAGCCTATAACTATAGCATGGCATCTAATTACAATCGCTTGCCTCGCCCAGCCGCAGTGATTGTCTGTGACGGAGAAGCTAACTTGATTTTACAGCGCGAAACCTACGCCGACCTAATCAAACAAGACCGCTTACCAGAAAGATTAGTTCAGCAAAAACCAAGTGACTAAAACCGTTACAATCTAGCCATCGGGCAGTTTAATTGCAGCATTTTTGTAACTTTGTTGCCAAAACTTGCCCGCTCTAGCTGGAAACAAAACCAGAAAAAATCGCAGTTGAGCGATCGCCAGCCAGCGTTTTGTCAGCAAATTTCCCCCATCAATAATTAATTCTGGAATCAAATCTGGCTTGTAGCATTGAAGTTACTCACAAGTTGCTACCAAACGCTAAACAGTTACACTGAAAAATGTTTTCAAGTAGATCGATTTGAGGCTTTTGCTCAGGAAAAAACGCCGAAGCGTCAAAAACCTCATCCAGTAGTCGATGTCCCTATCCAATCAATTGATTATCGATCGGGAAAATTACCAAGCACGAAATCTTAGCACATTAAGCTAAAACATGGAGAACTAATTCTCATGCCTCCGTCGGGTTCTACCCCAAACCTAGACTGGATTCAGTCTTGGCTCCTATACGCCCTCGATCTTGCATTTGTTCTAGCCCTTACTTATTTAGTGCTGCTCATTATTGGGGAGCGCCGCACTCTTTGGATGGTTCGAGGGTTAATTATTTTGATGTTAGCGGCGGTGGTAAGTAACCGAATTGGCTTAGTGCTGTTAAGCTTTGTGCTGGAAAAGTTGGTAGTTGGTTCGGCGGTAGCAATGGCGGTGATTTTTCAGTCGGACTTTCGCCGCTTCCTCGAACAACTTGGACGTGGTGAAATTAAGCAGTTGTTTCAACCGTCGCTACGCTCGATCCCCAGACCTGATAGTGTAATTGATGAAATTGTCGATGCGGTGAAAGAATTGTCCCAAAATCGTACTGGTGCGCTAATCGTCATCGAAACGAGCGGACCTCTAGACGAGCGAGATGTTTCTGTGCCAGGAGTTATACTTGATGCAGAAATTTCTAAAGAACTGCTACAAACAATTTTTCAAACTTCGACACTTTTACATGATGGTGCTGTGGTGGTACGTGGTTCGCGAATTTTCGCTGCTGGAGTGATTTTACCTCTTTCGGAGCGTACAGCCTCCAGACAGCTAGGAACTCGCCACCGGGCTGCTATGGGAATTACCGAACGAGTAGAAAATTGTTTGTGTATCGTGGTATCAGAAGAAACGGGTTCGATTTCTCTTGCGGAGAAAAGAAACCTGAATCGACCTTTAACGAGCAGTAAACTAAAAGAGCTATTAGAGGAAAGATTCTCTCCTTCTGTTGAGCGTGAGGCTGTAGCACCTGGTTTGAGTCGTTTGAGTCGTCAAATTGGCTCTCAGGGACAAATGCTGCTCAAACGTTTCTTTCGTCTTCCGTCATCGACCTCTGAAGAAAAGAAATGACTGTTAAGCAAAGTTTATTATCAAAGTTACCGCCAGATCTCGATCCCCATCGTTTGCCTAAGCACGTGGCAGTGATTATGGATGGAAATGGTCGCTGGGCTAATCGCCAGGGACTAGCGAGAATTATGGGTCATCGCCAAGGAGCGGATTCGCTGAAGGATTTGTTACGCTGTTGTCAAGATTGGGGGATTCCGGCACTGACGGCTTATGCTTTTTCTACGGAGAATTGGCAACGTCCTTTGGAAGAAGTTGAGTTTTTGATGGCTCTGATTGAAAGGGTTTTGCACCGTGAGTTGGAACAAATGCAGGAAGAAAATGTGAAAATTCGTTTTGTTGGCGATTTGACTGAATTGCCGCTTTCGCTGCAAGAGGAAATTGAACGCTCGATGCAAGAAACTCAAGATAATCGGGGGGTACAATTTACGATCGCGACTAATTATGGTGGGCGACAGGAAATTTTACAAGCTTGTCGGGCGATCGCGGCTCAGGTTGAGCAAGGTGAAATTAATGTTGCTCAAATCGATGAGCAGTTATTTGAAAATCATCTTTATACTGCCGGAATTCCTCATCCGGATCTTTTGATTCGTACCAGTGGGGAAATGCGGGTTTCTAATTTCTTGCTTTGGCAAATGGCTTATGCGGAAATTTATGTGACTAATACTACTTGGCCCGATTTTACCCGTGAGGATTTTCATCAAGCTTTACTTGCTTATCAACAGCGCGATCGCCGTTTCGGTAAAGTTTAATTACTTAAGGTCCCCCAAATACTGCTGCTTCAATATCTTCTCGACTCAGAGAGTATTTGAAGGAGCGGCTAATCTCTCTATTACTGCTGTCAATGTTTGCATAACGAACGGTTATTTCTTCGATTTCTAAACAAATTTCTGCTTGCCATTCTGGTTTTTCAATGTGCCAGCAATGAGGCTGTTTTGAGTCTTGGGCGCATCCTTGATTGATTAGCCACTGCTCAATTTCTGGCAAAGGATGGTTATACAAGGGTGTATCGGTACTTGGTAAAGCCATGTTTTTCTTGCAATTAATTTTCCAATTTTTAGTTACTAGCGATTGCCTAATAATTTATCAATAATTTAATTATAAACTTGAACAAAGTTCGATCGGCAAGCTTTTTTCTTAGTAAAATTTAGCTAGTTGACTATTAACAATTCGGGAATCGTACAATCGGGAAATTGTTTGATTCGGGATTAAGTTCAGCTTAGTAGAGTTAGGAATTTTGAATGCACCTTCTCCTTTAGTCAAGCCGATGGTAATTACTAAGAGTAAACAAGCGATAAAAGTTAGCCCCAAAATAAATAAAGCAAAAATTTCCCCTTCCGAGAGGGGGCGATCGCTAGAATCGAGATAAGCTGAGTTAGAAAGATGGTAATCAGGTGAATTAGGGTCTTGGTTCAAGTCTGGAGGTGGTTGAATTACCTGAAAACGAGAATAACCGATTTTGAGGTCGTAAAGCGATCGCCGCTCTGGATTGCTCAAAGTAGCGTAAGCTTCATTTAGCTGTTGGAATTTGGCAGTAGCTAAATCTGCGGGTAAGTCGGTAGTATCAGGGTGATAGCGTTTGCTCAATTGTCGGTAAGATCGACGAATTTCGATCGCCGATGCAGCAGGATGTAACCCTAAAAGACCATAGTAACTGTTTGCCAGTTTCGTATTCGCTGGCAGATTCCGACTCGTTGAGTGTTCTGTGGCTCGATCTGTCGTCACGCTTGCTTTCTTACTATTTATTTGCTTATTTTACCTTTTTCTTGGGCAATTTTGAGGTTCAAATCAAGGGGTGGGCTGAACTTTGATTCGAGAAGGTTGGTAACAGAAGAATTTCGACCCTCATGAAAGTAAAAATGGAGGCGATCGCGATCGCCTCCAAATTAACGAATGATTATACCAACTTATAACTGCGGTACAAACTGCTCTTTTTCCGGAACTTCAGTGTACTCAGCCACAATCTGACGGAACTCTTCACCGTCGATAGTTTCCTTCTCAATTAAAAGATCCACCAAACGGTCAATCACTTCGCGATTCTCCCGCACAATCTTCCGAGACAACTGATGACCACGTTCAGCAATTTCGCGGATTTGAGCATCAATCCGAGTCGCAATTTCTTCGGAATACTCAGCACGATTCATCAAACCACCACCGAGAAATACTTCTCCACCTTGTCCTTCTAAAGATAGCGGACCCAAATCGCTCATTCCGTAGCGAGTCACCATTTGTCGCGCCATTTCTGCTACTTGTTGCAAGTCTCCACCTGCACCTGTGGTAACTTCATCGTGACCGAAAATTTCTTCTTCGGCTGCGCGACCGCCTAAAGCGCCTGCAATTCGGGCAATTAGCTGGGATCTGGTAACTAAGCCTTGTTCTTCGTCAGGTACAAACCAGGTCAAACCACGGGCTTGTCCGCGCGGAATCAAGGTAACTTTCTGCACTGGATCGTGGTCTTTAACCAGCGTCCCCACGATCGCGTGACCAACTTCGTGATAAGCAATTAAACGTTTGGTTTTGCTATCAACTAAGGGAGTTCCTTCCATTCCGGCGATCACCCGGTCAACTGCATCATCAATTTCGTGCATCGTAATCGCTTCTTTACGCCGACGTGCAGTTAAAATCGCCGCTTCGTTGAGCAAATTAGCTAAATCTGCGCCAGTAAAACCAGGAGTGCGACGAGCGATCGCTTCAATGGAAACTTCCGGCGCTAATTTCTTATTTCGTGCGTGTACTTCTAAAACACCGACTCGTCCTTTCAAATCTGGTGCATCAACAATTACTTGTCTGTCGAAGCGTCCTGGACGCAGTAAAGCCGCATCTAAAACGTCAGGACGGTTAGTCGCCGCAATGATAATAATCCCGGTATTTCCCTCAAAACCGTCCATTTCGGTGAGTAACTGGTTGAGGGTTTGTTCCCGTTCGTCGTTACCACCACCAATTCCCGCCCCACGCTGACGACCAACTGCGTCAATCTCATCGATAAAGATTAAGCAAGGAGCATTTTCTTTGGCTTTTTTGAACAAATCGCGGACGCGAGAAGCACCGACACCCACAAACATCTCCACAAATTCCGAACCAGAGATACTAAAGAAAGGTACACCTGCTTCTCCGGCGATCGCTTTTGCTAAGAGGGTTTTACCTGTTCCCGGAGGTCCGACCAACAACACTCCTTTCGGAATGCGAGCGCCAACCGCCGTAAAACGTTCTGGTTGCTTCAGGAAAGTCACAACTTCTTGTAATTCTTCCTTCGCTTCCTCAATTCCGGCTACATCATCAAATTTCACCCCTGTCTTCGCTTCCATTTGAAAACGAGCGCGGGATTTACCAAAATTCATTGCTTGACCCGGACCGCCGGGAATATTGCTAGAGCGACGGAAAAGTAAAAATAAGGCTCCAATCAACAATACGGGGAAGATTAAGTTGCCTAAAAGTCCCCAAAGTGCGCCCTCGTTCCGAATCGGATGAGATTCGAGTCTTATATCTGCTTTTCTGAGTTTTTCGATTAACTCAGGTGCTTTCGTCGGTAAATCCACACGCAAGTTTTGGACGCGATTGTCTAACTGTGGGTCAACCGCTTGGACGATCGCTGTTCTCCCACCTTCATAAAGGTCTACGCTGGTAACTCTACCTGCATCTAAATATTCTAAAAAGCGACCATAAGTCATTCGAGTGCTAGCTGTGTTGCCACCCATTTCTGCTTGACCGGAAGCAAAGGTTCCTTGCCAAAGGAAAAACCCGATTACCAGGGCGGGTAATGTCCACAGCAGCACTATTCTCCAGGAAATTTTCATCGCTTATTCTTCTCTAAATAATGGTTATGGTTATTGTTGTCTGAAAATGTTTGGTAAAGTTTTACCCTTACTGAACGTACTTCTAAGCTCTCTATTCCGGCTAGTTTTCAATTTAGTGGAATAGTTTTCCTACCAGAACCCAATGGCTCCTCTGGAAGAAAATTTATCGTCTCAACGGTTTTTTTGATTTTTGGATATTATTATCGTTTTTTTGTCAAGCTTTTTTTCATACCGTCGAAATGCCTTAATTGACCAGCTATCTTAATCAAATTTAACTTAATTCTCATCTTAATCGCAACTTTAGCTTGGTGTGACATCCGCACTCGAAATTTTTTCCCGAGGTGAGATAATCCCAAAACCTAAGCGCGTCCACCTTTTCTCCTTAGCTGGAGTAGGTGAACGCGCTTAGTTTAATTTTTGAGGATTTGCCAGAGTCTTGAAAAAGTGCTTGACCTCAAAATTGCCGTTTTTTTGTCAAAATTGGGTCAATTACAAATTTCTAGTAAGTTTCAACGTGCCAACGATGAGCTTTTTTCATCGCCCTTTGATACTCAGACCATTCGATACCTTCTTTAGTTGCTTCTTGGCTCAAAGCTTCATCAATACCGTCTTCCATTCCTTTAAGACCGCAAATGTAGGTGTGGGTCTTATCTTGTTGAATCAAGTTCCACAGTTCCTCAGAATGTTCAGCAACTCGGTGCTGAATGTACATTCTACCACCTTCTGCATTTTTTTGTTCGCGGCTGATCGCGTAGGTGATGCGGAAATTATCCGGGAATTCTTGCTGTAAAGCTTCTAGTTCTTCCTTGTAAAGAATATTAGCGGTTTTCGGAATCCCAAAGATTAACCAAGCAAAACCTTTAAATTTATAATCTTCGTGCTTTTCTTTAAACATCCGCCACAGATAAGCGCGGAAAGGAGCAATACCCGTACCAGTTGCCATCATAATGATGTTGGCATCCTCGTCATCGGGTAAAAGCATTTCTTTACCTACTGGACCTGTGATCGCCACATCTCCACCTTCTTCTAAGTTACAGAGGAAAGTAGAGCAAACACCGTAAACAGTTTCGTCTGTTTCGGGATGTTTGTATTCTAATTGACGAACACAAAGAGAGATCGTTTGGTCATCACCGCGATCGCCGTGACGAGTTGAAGCGATCGAATAAAGTCTCAGTTTGTGTGGTTTACCGTTTTCATCTTCCCCTGGAGGGACAATCCCAATACTTTGACCTTCTAAATACCACAAATCCCCTCCCGAAAGGTCGAAGGTAAGGTGACGTACCGTACCAATCCCACCTTCACTAACTAACTCGGTATTTTCCAGACATTTACCGACAAAGGGCGTTTTAGGACGATAAATATTTACGGGAACTTCTTTTTTTGCTTTCGCTTCAGTCATGGGCTTACTTTGATTTTCTTGCTTTTGATTTGATGAATCAGCTTGAGTAACTTCGTTTGCCTGGGGACTATCAGCGCTTAAAGGCTTAATACTGAGAATTTTACCGCCTAGTCGCGTAATCCGTCGCATTTCTTCGTTCATGCGATCGTAAGGCACTGTGATCAAGACACTGCCACTACGACGAATTTGGTAGTCCAAGTTATCGGTTTGTTCGCTTTGACGCAAACCTGCAACTTCATAGACAAATAAGCGGCTTTTAAACTCTGTATTTTTTGCAGAACCTGTCAGCGTGCTAGCACTGTACACTGTTTCAATATCTCCCAACTTAAATTTAAAATTGCTACTATCTACTCTCTGCTCGTTAATCGCCTTGGTTGCTTCAGTGGTTAACCGTTTTTGCGCTCAGAGTAGCTAGGTGCATTATTTAGCCTAGCATTGCCGAGCTACCCTACTCACTACAGTTGGGAAGATATTGAAAAAAATAGTCTGAGGTTACTTTGCTGAGGATAGTCGGAGATGCCCAAAGAAACTGTTAAGAATGAGTCAATTTAATTTTTTCTTTAAAAAATGCACCGACTACCTTAGCATAAATACTGGGCGAGATGATTCCAATTTGACGATCGCCTTGTTTGAGGAATTCGGTTCTGGTAAGATCCACTAATAGTATTTAGGATTAAATACCTACTTAAGAACGCATAACGTATTCCTCAAAGACGGTTAGGCGCGTAGGCTGTACTTTGTTACTGCTTCGCACTCGTGGCACGACAAAGACAAATTACCCTAACTAGAGGTTATTGGGTTTAGCTTGAATAATATTTAGAATATCGGTTTTACGTTAGAGGGAAGCTATGACGATGCAGTCAGACCGCGTGGTTGTAATAGGTGTTGCCGGAGACTCAGGATGCGGTAAGTCAACATTTTTGAAAAGATTGGCGGATTTGTTCGGTGAGGAGTTTATGACGGTTATCTGTTTGGATGACTATCATAGTCTTGACCGTAAGGGCAGAAAAAAAGCTGGGGTGACGGCGCTGAACCCGAAGGCGAATAATTTTGATTTGATGTATGAGCAAGTCAAAGCGCTTAAAGAAGGTAAGGGGATTGACAAGCCGATTTATAATCACGAAACTGGAGAACTCGATCCTCCCGAAAGAATTGAGCCAAATAAGGTGATTGTAATCGAAGGTCTTCATCCGTTGTATGATGAGCGGGTGCGATCGCTGATAGATTTTGGTGTTTATCTTGATATCAGTGATGAAGTAAAAATTAATTGGAAAATTCAGCGCGATATGGCAGAACGCGGTCACTCTTACGAGGATGTGATTGCTTCAATTAATGCCAGACGACCAGATTTTAATTCCTACATTGAGCCACAAAAAGAACACGCTGATGTAGTTATTCAGGTTTTGCCAACTCAATTAATTGATGATAAAGAGTGTAAGTACCTTCGGGTACGCCTGCTACAGAAGGATCATGTGGTTAATTTTGAGCCAGTGTATTTGTTTGATGAGGGTTCAACGATTGACTGGAGACCTTGTGGACGTAAGCTGACTTGTGCTTTCCCGGGAATTAAGCTTTTCTATGGACCAGATAGCTACTACGGACATGATGTGTCGGTTTTGGAAGTGGATGGTCAGTTCGATAACCTGGAAGAACTAATTTATATTGAAAGCCATCTCAGCAATACGGGGGCGAAACACTACGGTGAAATGACTGAGTTGTTGCTTAAGCATAAGGATTATCCAGGCTCAAATAATGGTTCGGGTTTGTTCCAAGTGCTTGTGGGTATGAAAATGAGAGAAACTTACGAAAAATTAATCGCGGCGGAAGAAAAGGTTCCGGCGAATGTGTAGTTTCTCGAAAATTGACAAAGTGCGATCGCTTAGTCGGGTACTAGACTTCTTCTTTGGGAGAAGCTAATTGTTGCTTGTATAGCTTCATCGCGCTGACTCAGGCTTCACTGATACACTTATTTTTCTCCAGAAGGCATTGTTAGGTTTTTGGTTAATTGTTTCTAGCTAAAATCTTGACGATGCCTTCTGGCTGTTTTTACAGATGATTTTTGAAACCAAAATTGGCAGAAAAAGAGTACCAACGATAAAATACTCTTAAAGTATGCAAGCCTTGGCTATGAAAGTTTGGATTGTTAGTTTCTTTCTGTTGTTCGGATTGGCTGAATTGTATCAGTGGGCGAAAGATGTTACCTTACCGCTACCAGTGTTTGTTTTAGCGGGAGCTTTTTTGGCGATCGCTTCTAACTATGAGAAAGGGATTGTTTCTTTTCTGGGACAAGAAACTTCTGATAATGGCAATTGTTTACCACAAAATGAGAATTTAGTCAAGAGTTTAGAAGGAAACGATAATTATCCTCGGTTGATTGAAAGCTCTACGACTCAAACTAACCGTTCGATTTCCTTTAAAATCGAGAGAACTAAAGATTAGTGATTGGAGTTGCGGTGTAGAGCGAAAATTGATCTGTTAATTATTGAACAGCGATCGCGTGATTCCCAATCCCCAATCCCCAATCCCCAATCCCCAATCCCCAATCCCCAATCCCCAATCCCCAGTCACCAGTTCCCAATCCCAACTACTGTCCCATATTTCGCTTCATTTGTTCTAACTCTTCATCCATTTCCCAGCGTTGAAACTTAGCTTCGAGGGGGTCAGCAACTTGACGCTGAGTGTTGCTGGGAGTATATCCTTGGTTCCAGCCAGCAGTTTCCCAGGAGGAAGTTGTTTTTCCCGCAGTTTGAGCAGTTTGGGCTTCAGCCGCCTTAGTTTTCACTTCTTGCTGTCGCTGCTGAATTTGACGCACTAATTCCCTAGCTTGGACAATGCGCTTTTTTAAGCCTTCCATTTGTCCCCAGCGCTGATTTCCTTGACGGAGGAGAGCCGCTTCTCGCTCTTGGGCTGCTTGAGCCAAATCGAGTCTACCAGAAGTTTTAGCTTTTTCGATGCGAGCGTGCCAAGTTTGGATATCTTGGGCGATCGCCAAAATTTCCTTTTCTAAGCTTTTTTCTTGCTTTTGTAAGTCAATAATCAAACGCAGAGTATCTTTTTCTTGTTCCTTGAGTTGTTCCTCTAGGGCTTGTAGCTCTAAATGAGGATTATTCCGCAAAAATTCCTCTAACCTAGTTTCCAGAAACCGATTGAACTCATCAAATATTCCCATCGTTAGTTATGATTTGCTACTAGCCACTAAGATAGCTCAGAACTTTTGTCCCACATAAATCGAGCGGACTTCACCATTACGGCGAATAATTGCTTTTTGGTTCGCGACTTCTACCAAAATCCAGCCACTAGAACCAATTGCCTCACCGACACGAAAACGTTGAGTAATGCCATTAACGTTAAACAAAGCCGCCGAGCGTTCACCTAATTCTAACAATCCGACTAAGGTATGTTGTGGCAAAGCGGCAACGGCTTCTTCTGGTGTTATTTCTACGCGAGTTGGTGGGGTTGGAGAACTTTGGGGAGAAGGACTTGGTTGAGCTTGTACCGCAGGTGAAGGTTGAGGTTTTGGTGACGGTGCTGCGGCTTGTACCGTAGGTGAGGGTTGGGGTTTTGGTGACGGTGCTGCGGCTTGTACCGTAGGTGAGGGTTGGGGTTTTGGTGACGGTGCGGGAGCTTGTACCGAAGCTGAAGATTGGGGTTTTGGTGACGGTGCAGCTTGAGTTTGTGGTGTCGGAAATACAGGTGCAGGTGCAGGTGCAGGTGCAGGTGCGGGTGCGGGTGCGACCTCAGTTTGGGGAGGTACGACAACTACCGAAGGAGTTTGGGTTGGTGGATAAACAGGGATGTAAACTCTTTCGAGAACAGTGGGAGCATTAGGAGAATTAGTCTGGGAGGGAACAGAAGTTTCTCCCCCAGCAGCAGTTGTTTGTTGTTGTTCGGTTTTGCGATCGATTACTTCGAGCGATCGCAGCATATATTGAATAAACTGAGCATCTCCTGGGGAAAGAGAATTAGCTGGTGTGGCTGTGGTTCCGATTTTATTCGCTAAAAATTGCGGTAATTTGAGTTTATCTTGAGTAACCAACCAGAGCAAGACTGCGATTAATGACGCACAAGCAACCACAAAGAGAATTTTATCAAGATATTTATTATTGGTCGCTGGGCGAGATTGGGTTTGAATCTGAGTAGAAGTTGCCGCAATTTCTTGAGGAGTAGATGCTAGTGAAGGCGGTTCTACCAAAGGCGCTGATGGTGCTGGTTCAGAGGTAGGAACGAGGTTAGGTACAGAAACAGGCTGTAGAGAGACATATTCTGGCTTCGCTGGTTCTGTGGGTAATTTTGCGCCGTGTACGAGCATTTTTTCAACATCAGAGAACAGATCGTCCATCAGTCGATCTGCTTCGCTTTCTGCTGACCAAGGTTGGACGGGAACAGAAGTTGTTGATTGCTGTTGTATTTGGGGGTTTTTGCTGGAGGTTTCCTGAGACATGAATCGCTTCAATTATTGGCTACATCCGTATTTAGGATTTGTCCTGGTTGCGTTTCAATGCTAACTAAAATTTAGGTTGGTTAGGAGTTGTTTGACCAGGGAAACATCCCAATTCTACAAATTTACCTGAATCTGGTGTAGTTGAAAATTAATAATTAAAAATTTGGGGATTAAAAGTTGGTTCGTGTTTTTCTGGTAAGTTAGAGAGGATTTTTGGTGTGTGAGGTTAATTGAGAAAGCCACTATGTGGAAAATTGAAAAACAAATGGCGATCGCGGCTGCTCGTGTGGCGGCTACTCTTTGCGAACAAGTTCGCGCTCAACAAGATGAACAAACTCTCCAAAAAGCAGATCGCTCTCCGGTCACTATAGCTGACTTTGGTTGTCAAGCAGTTATTTGTCAAGCTTTGCAAACAAATTTTCCTGATGACCCTGTTGTAGCTGAAGAAGATGCACTAATCTTTAAGCAGCCGGAGAATAAATCTCGTTGGGAACAAATCACTGAGTACGTGAAAAGTCAGATTGCTTCTGCTACACCGGAGGATGTCGCAGCTTGGATTGATCGCGGTAATGGTCAAGTTGCTCGTCGTTACTGGACTTTAGACCCGATTGATGGTACGAAAGGATTTATTCGCGGCGATCAATATGCGATCGCTTTAGCTTTAATTGAAGAGGGTGAGGTAAAACTAGGTATTCTTGCTTGTCCCGCTTTACCTTTTCATCCCGAACAACCAAATCAGGACAAAGGGGTTTTGTTCGTCGCGGTTCAAGGTGAAGGTACGGAGATGATTTCTCTCCATCGTAACCAGTCTGTGTCAGTACGAGTCAATCAAGAGCAAACTGGGGAGAAACTACGTTTGATTGAAAGTGTTGAATCAGCCCACAGCGATCGCGCTAAATATCGCGAACTTGCTGCTAAACTGGGCATTACTCAAACTTTTTTACAAATGGATTCTCAAGCTAAATACGGTGCAGTAGCGCGAGGACAAGCTGATTTGTATTTGCGTATTCCACGACCAGAAAATCTTTCCCGTCGCGAAAATATTTGGGATCATGCGGCTGGAGCGATCGTTGTTACCGAAGCTGGGGGAAAAGTTACCGATCTAAATGGTAACAACTTAGACTTTTCTTTAGGTTCCAAGTTAACTAATAATCTCGGCATTGTTGCCAGCAATGGTGCAATTCACAATCAAGTTTTAAGTATTTGGGCAAAAAGTAGAAATTAAGCAAAAACTAAGCGCTGTCTTTTCCCAAAACTTCAACAATAAATTGCAAAATTGCATCGAGGAAATCCAAATTAAGCCGAATCAAAAATAGTTGAAGAGAACGTAAATAGAAAATTAACTTCAAAAACAAAGTCAGCTTCACTCACCAGCCAAAAGCTAATTAATCTGAAATACTTCAATATTTGCTACAGATATGGACTCTGTAGAAACTTTGCCTGCAAAGTCTCTAGAGAGTTTCATCTAGCCAAATCAAATCAGTATAATTCTCTTCTTTCTCTCTCAGACAATTTCACGGATTTGTGCCATTATCGCCTACGAAAAATAAAGATTTAACCCCAGTCTGACAGCAGAGAAATCACTTCAGTCAAGCTTCTTTTTTGATAAGTGACTGAATAATAATGCTAGCAATTTTTTTCGCTTTCACAGTTAATCCTCAAAAAATGCCAATACAATGAACATAAAAATATTTTTTTTAAATTCATTTAAACCTCAACAATGCCATCTAATTTGTCAAGTAAATGTAATATTTTGTCAAACTGAAAGCTAAGAGTAATTTCATTCAAAAAGTCAGCTAAAACTTTTTTTTCTGGAGGTATTTGTTGAATTAACGCTAAAATTTTCTCATCACTACATTGAGCAGCACTATGATGGAGTTTTGCTCGCCATTGACTAGGCATTTCTCGTAACAGTAAATTAATTTCCGCTTCAGAAAATTGCTTTTTATTTACTTGTTTAGTAGCCGAAAACTCTTTTTTTTCTTGATAAACATATTTAACTCCCAAATGCTGAGAAATTTTCTCTAGTAAATCTTTTTCTCGAAATGGTTTAGTAACCACATCATCACAACCTGCCACCAAAATTTCTTGACGATTTTCTGTAAATGCACTAGCAGTTAAAGCAATTATTTTAGTTGCTTTACCTTCAGGTTGAGCTTTAATTTTTCGAGTAGCTGTAAGCCCATCCATTACTGGCATTCGCATATCCATAAAAACTAAGTCTGGTTGCCAAGTTTGCCAAATTTTGATTGCTTCTGCTCCATTTCTAGCTTCACTGACAGCAAAGCCAATAGATGATAATAATTTAACTAATAATAAACGACTTTCTGGAATATCTTCCGTAACTAAAATCCGATATTCTTTTTGATTAGATGCTAAAATAACAGCTTTTTCTGGTTGTTGACTTACTTCAAAATTATCAGAATTAAATTTAGTAACTTTAACATTGAAAGCGAAGATACTACCTAATCCTAGCTGACTGGTAACTTGAATATCTCCACCCATAAGTTGAATATATTTACGACTAATCGTTAAACCTAAACCTGTTCCTTGCTGGGAGTTACGCCCCGTTTCTGTTTGTTTAAAAGGTTCAAATAATAATGAAATTTCTTCACAAGCAATCCCCAAACCTGTATCTTCTACTTGAAATTCGATTTGAGATTCGCACAAATCCTCGCAGTTTTCTGTTTCTTTTTTCTGGCTAGCAATTACGGTTTTTGCTCGCAAAGTTATGCTTCCTTCGGCAGTAAATTTAATCGCGTTTCCTAACAAATTTAGTAATACTTGTCGCAATTTACCTTCATCGGTACGGATATAACGAGGCAAATTTTCGTCGTATTTCCAGATGAGTTGTAAGCCTTTGGCTTCGGCTTTTAATTGCAACATTTGTTGCAGAGTATTCAGTAAATCAATTAAGTCAAAATTAGTTTCATTGAGAGTTATTCTCCCGGCTTCGATTTTTGACATTTCGAGAATGTCGTTAATTAGTGAGAGTAAATGTTCGCCAGCGCGGTTGATAATTTCGATATTTTCTTTGTTAGTTGGAGAAAGAGAATCATCGCGACTCATAATTTGGCTAAAGCCGAGGATAGCGTTCAGAGGTGTTCTTAATTCGTGGCTCATATTTGCCAAAAATTCGGATTTCGCTTGGTTCGCTGTATCTGCGGTTAATAAAGCTTTTTCTAATGCTTGAGATTGCTTTTGGGTTTGGGCTAATAGTTCGGCTTGGTTTAAGGCTACTCCTAATTGATTACCGATTTGGATGGCAATATTAATTTCTGTATTTTTCCATTGACGGGGACTATGGTTTTGATAAATTGCGAGTAGTCCCCAAAGTTGATTGCTCACAAAAATTGGGACAATAATGTAAGCTTTTGCTTGAAATCTTTCTAAAAGATTGAGGTAGCAATCGTCAAAGCCAGCTTGATAAATGTCTTTGACAACTCGGTAAGTAACACCTTGGGAGTAAATTCCGCCTTGAGTATCTTGTAGATAAGTATCTTCGATTAGAGCCGGATTATTGCCGAGATAACTACTATTTTTGCCGTTGCTCTCAAATTGATTGACGCTACACTGTTGATTGGCGATCGCCTTTTTTCGTAATTCAGAATCGTTATTTTGTTCTTCTAACACAGAAATCCAGCCATCAGCCACAGATTCAGCCACAAATTGACCACTCCAGTCAGGATTGAAGCGATAGACACCGACGCGATCGCATTTCAGGGTTTGGCGCAATTCTGAGGTTGTTGCAGAAAAAATCTTTTCAATATTTAAGCTTTGCCGCATCCTCTGAATTGCTCTAGCTACAGCTTTTTCGCGGACAGAACTTTCTTGTAATTTGGCTTCTGCTTGCTTAGTTTCAGTGATATTACTGAAAGTACAAACTATTCGCTCTAATTTCTGTGATTTTTCGGTTAATTGAGGATCGATGTTAAACAGTAACCAAAGTGGATTTTCGGAAGCAGATTGACAAACACCAACAACGCAGTTATGTCTAGCTTCTTGTTTTTTAATTGCTTCGCTAATCGGATCTGCTCCTAAAGGAAATGGTTGGCTATTTTCGTCGATTAATTCCCAATTGAAAACTAAAATATTGTTCCCTTGTAAATCTGCCTCTGTGATTGAGAGAATTTCACAGGCGAGTTGATTACTAAAATTTATTTCGCCTGTGGGATCTAAAAGTAAGACAGCTACGGGCATTTCTCTGATTAGAGAACGAAAACGTTTTTCGCTTGCTTGTAAGGCTTCTTGAGAAACTAATTGGGTTGTATAACGGCGATCTAAGAGTGAAGAGATTAAAGTTCCGAGGAGAACTAAGAATGTAGCAATCCCAATTTCGGTGGCTAACCAAGAGTTGTCGGCTATTTGGATATTATCTAAAAATAATGCTTCGTTTTGGTGCCAGGAAGTTCCCCACATTCCGGTATAGTGCATTCCACTGATGGCGATTCCCATGACTACTGCACTACCGAGTTTCAGCCAACCAAAACCTGATTTGCTGCTAATTCGGAAGCTAAAAGCTAGCCATAAAGCGATGGAAGCCGCCGCGATCGCAACTACAATCGATAAAGCGACTAGCCATTGGTTGTAATTCATGATTGTTCCGGGAACTTGCATTCCCCACATTCCTAAGTAGTGCATTGAGGCGATCGCTAATCCCATCACGATCCCCCCACCAAATAGCACTTTTGAATTCAGTTGCGGACGAGCAAACAACCATAAGGCTACTCCGGAAGCGGCGATCGCATCTAGCCAGGAAACTAAGGTAATTTGGACATCATAGATTGCTGGGATTGGTAACTCTAATGCTAACATCGCAATAAAGTGCATCGACCAAATCCCTGTACCCATCGCTACAGCACCACCAAACGCCCATAAAGCCCGCGATCGCCCTTCCGACTGGGGGATTCGCCCTGCTAAGTCTAGGGCTGTATAAGAAGCCATGACTGCGATCGTCAAGGAAAGAATAACTAATAATGGTTCGTAACTGCCTACAACTGTTTTCATATTTCTAAGAAATTTTTCGGCGATTTCCTTCTTCTTTCTATTATGCTTTTATTAAAGCTTTCATGGCAAAATAATTGTCAACTTTTTTTTTACTCTTGCTATAAATTGGAATTTTGATAACAAACTGAGTTCCTTTTCCTGGTTCAGAAACACAACTTAAAATACCTTTGTGGTCGTTGTTGATGATTTGATAAGAAATCGCCAAACCTAAGCCAGTTCCGTAGCCTACAGGCTTAGTTGTATAAAATGGATCGTAAATTTTTTGACTTATTTCTGAACTAATCCCAATTCCATTATCAGTAATTTCAACTCGTATCCAAGTATTTTCGCTCGTGCTGGTACTAATTTTAATTTGCGGCGAAAAAATTTCTGATTCCGAATTTTGACTAGCTTTAATTTTCTTTTGCTTTTCTTCGACAGCATCAATAGCATTAGTTAAAAGATTCATTAATACCTGATTAATTTTACTTGCATAACACTCAATTAATGGTAAATCACTATATTCTTTAACTATTTGAATTGCTGAACATTGAGAAGTTTCTTTCAGGCGATGCTGCAAAATCATTAAGGTACTTTCAATTCCTTCATGAATTTCAATTTGCTTTTTTTCTGCTTCATCGAGACGAGAAAAAGTTCGTAAAGATTTTACTATTTCTCTGATTCGTTCTGAACCTAATTTAATTGAAGCAATAATTTTCTTAAAATCTGTAACAAGAAAATCTAAATCTAAATCTTGAATTTTTTCTTCGATTTCAACTATCGGCTGAGGATAGTTTTTTTGATATAGTTCAATCAATTCCAAAAAGTTTTGGCTATATTCATTTAGCGGTGGAAGATTAGCATAAATAAAATTGATCGGATTGTTAATTTCATGAGCAATACCTGCTACCATCTGTCCCAAAGAAGACATTTTTTCACTTTGTACTAATTGAGCTTCTGCTTGTTGAAGTTCTTGAAGAGTTGTGGAAAGTTCTTCTGCTTGTTGACGAAATCTTGACTCTGATTCACGTAAAGCTTTTTCGGCTAAAGATCGTTCTTGATTTTCCTTTTGCAAAAGTTTATTACTCTCTTCTAATTCTGCCGTTCTTTTTTGTACTCTTTGTTCTAGTTGCGACGTTAAATTGCTTAGTTTTTTTTGAGTTTGCTTGCGCTCATAAATTTCGCTTTCTAAGGCTGAATTGGCGATTTTTAACTGTTTCGGGCTAGGAATTGCCAAGACTTGAGGAATTAATTGTACCACTACCCAAGCAGTACAAAGAGATACTACGGCGGTAAGAGCTTTTAGATAACCAGAAAGCCAATAATCAGGATGCCACAGTGTCCAAATTTCCAGGATGTGAGTCATCCCACAGCAAATAATAAAAGAACCAAATAACATAAATACCCAATCGAAAGGAATGTCTTGGCGCTTCTTTACTATATAAACTAATTCTAGGGGAATTAAAAAGTAAGCTAAACTAATTAAAGCATCTGAAGTAATATGTAGCCCTACTAGCCCTGGCTTCCATAAATAGCAATGACCGTGAGGAATAAAATAATTTCCTAAAAAATAATTAATCATTTGTCTTTTTTCTGACTTTGAGAAGTTGGATTCAGATTTTAAAATCCTCTTTATTTATCAATAATTAAGGTTTGCTAATTTCTTTTTTAGGATACCATTAGTAAAGATATTTTCAAAACTATCAATAGACTGAAATTAGGTAAAAAAGCTAATCTATTAATTTCTCTGTTTTGAAAAAAAAGTTATTTTTTTCTATTTATTTCTGGTCACACTCAAGAATACTTGTATTATTTTATACAAATAAATTTGATTTTTTTGTTATTTAGCAAGAAGACAAACGGCTCAAACCCAGATACGGATTACGGATCATCAAAAGCTAAATTTGTCAATAGTCACGAGTTAACCTCTTTCCCAGAGAAAAAAAGCTCACCAGATCGAAAAAGTTTATTTCAATCAAAATCGAATTGGATGCTTAGTTAGATATAGTAAGTATCGCAAGTAAGATTACTTAAGTATAAATGACGATTGATGAATTAGTAGAAATACTTAAAGCTAGCTTTCCCGAAGGAATCTCACCGCTTCAAGAAATAGTGTTGCGTAGTTCTTGGGATGGAAAAACCTACGCTAGCATGGCAGAAGAAACGAACTACGTCAAAGAATACCTCAGCCGTACCGCTTCCGAGTTTTGGGCTACCTTAAGCGATTTTTGGGAAACACCGATAAGTAAAACTAATCTACGATCAGTATTAGAGTCCCAACAACTAACTAAAGAACAAAGATCGGCGATCGCGCAATTCCGCACCGAAAAGCTTACTCCTCAACTCGAATTCCCCGACGGACCTGTCGCCCTTAACTCCAAATTTTACATCGAACGCCCCCCCATTGAAGAACTTGCCTTCACAGAAGTCATGAAACCGGGTAGTATTATTCGGATTAAAGCGCCTTGGAAAAATCGCGAATCAGCGAAATCGAAGCGATCGCCACTTCTTCCGAAGCCTTATTTACCACCGAGCAAAAATTAGATAGCCTGATTGCCGCCATCAAAGCCAAACGCAAACTACAACAACTCGGTAGCGCTAACCCAGAACTCGAAAATCGGGTGCAATTATTACTCGAACAAGCGGTTTATGGCGCTTCCGAGTTCAACCGCTTCTCAGGACATCAGGGTTCACTGTACAGGTTAGCTATCAGCCCCGACAGCCAAACCATTGCCTCATCTGCTGGGGATAACACGGTCAAACTCTGGGCGCGAGACGGCACTCTGCAAGTTTTGATGGTACGGTTAAACTTTGGTCTGCCGATGTCCCAGTTAACCACGAGCCACAGCCTCTACAAATTTTTGAGAGTCACAAATCTGGTGCGAATGCGGTTAGTTTCAGTCTCGTTCGCGAAGCGTTCTCCGAAGGAGTTAGTCAGATTATCGTCACCAGTGGCACCGATCCCATCATCAAATTTTGGAGCAGAGATGGTAAAGAGTTGGAAAGTTTTGGCGGAAATGGGAATGGAATTTGGGATCTCCATTTCAGTTCGGACGGCACGTTTATTGCTTCGGTGGGTATGAATAATACCGTCAAACTTTGGCAGCCGAAAAGCATTTTTTTCTCACCTTTGCGGGGTCACAGCGCTCCGGTTTATGGTGCGGCTTTCTCTAGTGACGGTAAAATAGTCGCGACTGGAAGTCTGGATGGCACGGCAAAAGTTTGGCAGCGAGATGGAACGTTGCTCGAAACTCTTTGTGAAGGTAGTGGGGCAATTTGGGATCTGGCATTGAGTCCTGACGGTCAAGCGATCGCCGCAGGATGTGAAAAAATAGTTAAACTCTGGCACAAGGATGGCAAGTTTCTGGGAAGTTTTAACGCTCACGAATCGTTAGTTTACGCCCTGGCTTGGAGTCCTGATCGTAAAATCCTTGCTACAGCAAGTACAGACGGTACGGCGAAACTCTGGCAACCGGAGGAAGCAGTTGCAGGCGCACCCCCTCTACACACTCTGAAATTAGATGATAGTGGATTTTGGGGGATTGCCTTTAGCCGCGATGGTCAAGCTTTAGCAACGGGGAGTACCAGTGGTGCGATCGCCATTTGGAAGCCAGATGGCAGGTTGTTACAGGCGATTGATGCTCATGAGGCGACCAGTTTCGCACTCAGTTTTAGTCCAGATGGCAAGATGGTTGTCTCTTCAAGTATGGATGGCACTGCCAAACTCTGGCAATTGGATCTTTGTTCAACTTCAAACACCTCGGTTCCTCAAAAAATTCAACCCCTAAAAACGTTTAAAGGTCATACCCAAGGCGCGATTGGCATTTCTTTTAGCCCGGATGGTGAAATTATCGCTACAGGAAGTCTCGATAGCACGGTGAAACTCTGGAACAAAGAGGGCATCTTACTGAGGACACTCACCGGACATAAAGGTGGGGTACTCACTGTTGCCTTTAGTCCCGACGGTAGCCAACTTATTTCCACCAGTTTCGATCAGACGGCGATCGTCTGGAATTTAGATAAAATTCTCAATACAGATCCTTTGGAATTCGGTTGCAATTGGGTGCGAGATTATCTCCGAACCAATGCCAATGTGAAGGAAGAAGATCGACATTTATGTGATGGAGTTCTGTGAAATTTCTCAGTCCTCAGTTAGTTAAACTATTTAGTAGAACTCATATTTAATTCAATTGAAGAGAGAAATCCAGCTTTTATGTTTCAACCTTTAACTAAAACAACAACTTTTGCAGAATTTTTAGAATGGAAACCAGACGGTGGCTTCTACGAACTACACGATGGAGTAATTATTGAAATGCAACCCATTGGAGAACATGAAGAAATCAATGGTTTTTTAGCGAAAAAACTCAATGTACAATTTGACCGATTAAACCTTCCTTACTTGATTCCCAAACAAGCATTAATTAAAATTCCCGATCGAGAATCAGCTTATTCCCCCGACGTTCTAGTTATCAATCAAAACAATTTAGCATCCGAACCGCTATGGCAAAAGTCATCAACTGTTACTGAAGCTACCTCTGTTCCCTTAGTGATTGAAGTCGTCAGTACGAATTGGCAAAATGATTATGCTCATAAGCTTGTTGATTATGAAATTTTTGGGATTCCTGAATACTGGATCGTTGATTATTTAGGTATAGGTGGCAGACGGTATATTGGCAATCCTAAACAGCCGACTATTTCCATTTATACTTTAGTAGAAGATGAGTATCAGGTCAACCAATTTCGCGGTGATGACAGCATTGTCTCCCCGACATTTCCCGAATTAAATTTAACTGCAAAACAGATTTTTGCGGCTGGACGATAATCGATATTAAATACTATTTTCCTAAATAAATGCTACCTAAAATCGGGATTACCAACAATAGCGCGAAAATTGTCTAGTCTGATGAGTGCCACTAACTAATTTTTACGTTGATACCAATCACCACTCGTTATTCTCGCTAAACCTTGCACAAAACTTTTTTTACCTACATAAACCCAAGCTTGCTCACCACTGGTTAAAGTTAAAATTTCGCGGCAATAATAATCAGGATGTTCTTCCAATTTATCTAAACCTTCCATATTTTTTAATGGAACTTGATAGCTTTTTCCTTTAATCCTACCGTCGCCAATAATCATAATTGGATATTGAATTGCATCATAAAGTTCAGCATTTTCGAGAATATCATCTGCCAAAAATACCGAACCTTCCATCAAATAATGATTAATTTCTCCTGGTAGCAATGTCCCATAAACGAAAACATTCACAGGATAATTATTGAAAATGTTAGTTATTTTTTCTACTAAGGCGCTCAACAACTTTTTTGTCGATAAACTATCAGGGTTTTCTCTAATTATTATCCCAAGTTCGCCATAAAATTTATCGTAATCTAGAAAATCAAAAATCCAACTTAGTTTTTCATTTATTTGGGCAAATAAATAACTAATTATTGGAGCATGAGGAGTGACAATAACTGTTTGAGATAACTTATTTTCTGAGTTTTGGGAAGTAATGACTAGTTTTTTTGTTTCCCATGAAAATATTGCTGATTTTTGCAGATCAAATTGATTATTGTCGATTTGTTTTTGGAGATTATCTAAAAATGTAGCTGAGTCAGACATTGTTTAATTTTGCCTTATTCAGAAAGTATTTATATACAGACGTTATCTATAATTTCTTGACAAGGTGATCGTATTTAGCAAACATAAATAT
>JAWQFW010000026.1:0-32741 GCA_035968095.1 Oscillatoria sp. PMC 1068.18 | reverse complement strand
ACTACATTTGATAAATAACTATCTAATTTTAAGCAATATTCTTGCAAAAGTAAATAATCTCGGTTTGGCTCATAAATTTCTTCATAAAGAGGATTCATTATTTTGCTTCTATTTTTATGTGAGTTAATAAAGCTTTCGATTACATGATTAAGTTCTTGATAAATGTAATTAGATTCTGGTTTACCAAATTCATTAACAAAGTTATCTGATTCGCTAGCAATCCACAATTCAAGAATAGCTTCATAAGGACTTTTAATGAAAAATATTCGTGGTCTATTTTTTCCGAGAAGCTTATAAAAAAGATTAACTGCTTCGGTTGCTTTTACTTGGTCAATTGGTTCAGTTGATAGGGCAATTTTACGCCACTTTTCTCGATAAAGTGAAATTAGGGCTTTGTCTTCGGGAGTTAACTGGTTAATTTCTTGATTCATAAAGAATAATTTTTATTTAAATGTAGAGAGGTTGTATGTAACTTGTTTACAGATTTAATTATATTTTAAAGAGATAGTTATGCTTTGTTGTCGGGTGTGATATGGATGTAATTATTGTTATTATTGCGGTGGCGATTGTGTTCGCTTTTGGTGCGGCGATCGGTAGTTTTCTTAATGTAGTTGTTTACCGGATTCCGGCAAATTTGTCAATACTTTTTCCGGCTTCTCGCTGTCCTCATTGCTTGCATCAGTTGGGAAAACGGGAGAATGTTCCGGTATTTGGCTGGTTGTGGTTGCGGGGGCGTTGTCGTTGGTGTAGAAGTAAGATTTCGCCGCGCTATCCGGTGGTGGAAGCGGTGACAGGATTGTTGTTTTTGGCGGTATTTTTTCAGTTTGGTGTCAGTTGGCAAACTTTGGGTTATTGGATTTTTTTAAGCTGGTTGCTGGCTTTGTCTTTGATTGATTTGGATACGATGACGTTACCGAATGTGTTGACAAAATCGGGTTTAGTGGTGGGTTTGGTGTTTCAAAGTGTAGTGGGATGGGAGGAAAATGGTAGTTTAGCGGGGGTAGCGACAGGATTAATGAGCGCGATCGCCGCAGCCGTGTTAGGAATCTGGTTATTAGATATCATTGCTTTTGTGGGCGCGATCGCCTTCGGACAAGCAGCGATGGGTGGTGGAGATGCCAAATTAGCCGCAATGATGGGAGCATGGTTAGGCTGGAAATACCTGCTGTTGTCGGGATTGATCGCTTGTGCAACCGGAGCATTTATCGGTGGTGGCGCGATCGCCCTCGGTTTACTCAGTCGCCGCCAACCCATGCCTTTCGGTCCGTTTTTAGCCCTTGGAGCCGCCTTGACAGTGTTTTGGGGCGAGATTATCCTAGCTAGTTATTTAGAATTATTTTTTCCCCTCAGTTAAAATTCTTTAGCTAGTTTAAGGATAAACAACCAACCCCTAACTCTTGATAAAATGAATTCTGTATCATGGATTACCCTAAGAACAACTACCGCTCGTTGGGAAGCCGAGTTAATGCAGCAATTGCTAGCAGCACACGAAATTCCTAGCCGAGTCGTCAACTTAGGCGTTGGTTCTTATTTCGGACAAGGAACTCCCGCAGCTTTACAAGTTCGTTCCCAAGATCGGTGGACTGCTTTATTGCTGTTGAGTCCCACGGAAGAAGAATAAACAAAAACGTTCAAAAATTTTTAGCAAATAATTTTTTCATGTCTCTATTTGATTGGTTTGCAAATCGAGAAAAATCGGAACCAAATACTCAACAAAAACAAGAAAGAGAGATTGCCGACGGTTTGTGGAGTAAGTGTAGCGCTTGTGGTGTTTTGGCTTATACCAAAGACTTACAAGCAAATCACATGGTTTGTAGCGAATGTAATCATCATATGTTGGTCGGTTCGGAGGAACGGATTCGTCAATTAATTGACGATCGCACTTGGCAATTTTTCGACAATCACATTAGCCCCACCGATCCCTTAAAATTCCGCGATCGCAAACCATATAGCGATCGCCTTCAAGATTACCAACAGAAAACAGGTTTAACTGATGCAGTCAAAACTGGGATTGGTAAACTTGACAACTTCGATGTCGCGCTGGGAGTGATGGATTTTCGCTTCATGGGTGGCAGTATGGGTTCTGTCGTCGGCGAGAAATTGACTCGCTTAATCGAAGTAGCGACAAAAAATAACTTACCAGTCATCATCGTTTGTGCTTCTGGCGGTGCGAGAATGCAAGAAGGGATGTTGAGTTTGATGCAAATGGCAAAAATCTCCGGTGCGCTACAAAAACATCGGGAAGCTAAGTTACTTTATATCCCCATCTTGACTCATCCGACTACGGGAGGTGTAACTGCTAGTTTTGCGATGCTGGGAGACATTATTTTAGCTGAACCAAAAGCGACAATTGGCTTTGCAGGAAGAAGAGTAATTGAGCAAACGCTACGAGAAAAGCTACCAGAGAATTTTCAATCGGCAGAATATCTCTTAAAGCATGGTTTCGTCGATGCGATCGTCTCTCGTCCTCAACTCAAGAAAACTCTCAGCCAATTAATTCGCTTACATCAACCAGTAAATCGGGTGAATTCGGTTCTGTCTGAGACGAATATAGAAAATGGACATCATCAGATAGTTAGTTAGGGCAAAATTGTAGAGTGGAAAACTACCCACTCTACAAAGTTTAGTTTGGTTGAATTTCCATTGAAACGCGATCGCCCAGATGAAATTCCTTCGCGGGAAGAACGCAATGCTAGATAGATATTTTTGCGCTACAAATGTTTTTCTTTTGCGGAATTTATCCTGAATTATCGATGATTGATTTGTTCTACAACTGGTTCTCCTTGTTCCAAGATAATCCCCGAAAACCATCTCAGATTATTAAAGCCGATCGCTACAGAAGAACTGGTAATCAGCGCTACCAAAATTAAAGTTTTTGTGTCTTTTCTGGGGTCTTGCTGATTCATTTTCGTTCAAAAATTCATCTTGCTTACGGTAGAGATTATAGCATCACTTCCTGAGTCACTTAAGAAAAAGAAATGGATCGACGAGTGGCGAGATTGTAAGCTATTAAGTATCCCAAAATACCAAACGCTAATTTTTCTAGCGATGACAAATTATATTTTAGCTCTCGATCTCGGTACTACAGGCAGTCGGGCAATTGTTTTTGATGCGTCTGGCAATATTGTTACTCAAGCTTACCAAGAATTAAAACAATATTACCCGAAACCGGGCTGGTTGGAACACGATCCCCAAGAAATTTGGCAGGATACTTGTACTGTAATTCAACAAGCTTTAGCTAAAAAGAGTATTTCTCCTCAGCAAATAGTTGCGCTTGGTTTGACAGTGCAGCGCGAAACTTGTTTACTTTGGGATAAAGTTACAGGTGAACCGTTACATCGGGCGATCGTCTGGCAAGATCGACGTACTGCTGCTCATTGTCAGCAATTAGTTGCTGAAGGTAAAGCCTCGGAAATTCAACAACGCACAGGTTTAATTGTTGATGCTTATTTCTCCGCAACAAAACTCGCTTGGTTACTGAATTGGCTGCGCGAAAATCAACCGAATCTTAACTTAAATAACGTCATTGCTGGTACTATCGATACTTGGATTTTGTGGAACTTGACAAATGGCAAAGTTCATGCAACAGACCATAGCAATGCGAGTCGAACCATGTTAATGAACTTAGCAGCAAAAGACTGGGACGAAGAGTTATTAAACTTGTTTGCAATTCCCCGTCAGATGATGCCTGAGATTAAGCCTAGCATAGGTTTCTTTGGCAAAACAGACTCCGAGTTATTTGGCGCAGAAATACCGATTACGGCGATATTTGGCGACCAACAAGCCGCCTTATTTGCTCACGGGTGCGATCGCGCCGGGATGTTAAAATGTACCTACGGCACAGGCTGTTTTCTCGTAGCCCAAACTGAAGCCAATCTCACACTTTCTCAACATCAACTTCTGGCTACTGTAGCCTGGACTACAGCAGAGAAAACCAACTATGCTCTCGAAGGAGCAATGTTTACCACTGGGGCTTGTATTCAATGGTTACGAGACGGATTAAAATTAATTAAATCTGCCGCCGAAACTGAGGCTTTAGCTACTCAAGTAAAACACAGCAATGGCGTTTATTTTGTACCAGCATTAAGTGGTTTAGGAACACCTCATTGGGACATGAGCGCACGTGCTGCTTTCTTCGGAATTACTGGGGGTGTCACAAGAGAGCATATCGTGCGCTCTGTACTCGAAGCAATTGCTTATCAAGTGAAAGAAGTTGTCGAAGCAATTAATCAAGATAGTGACACAGCAATTCAACTTTTAAAAGTCGATGGTGGGGCTTGCGAAAATAACTTTTTGATGCAGTTTCAAGCCGATATTTTAGGTGTTCCCGTCGAACGTCCTGTTATTCTTGATGCTACCGCTCAAGGAGCAGCTTTTGGTGCAGGTTTAGCAGTGGGTTTCTATCAAGATTATCGTCAATTAATTGCAAGTAGAAAAGTAGATAAAATCTTCGAGCCAGGAGAAGGAAAAAATCAAGCTCAAGATAACTTTATTTCCTGGCAAAAAGCGGTTGAGCGGACTAAAAATTGGTAAGCTAATTAAATCAAATTCAATCAATGATGTTTTCTCGGAAAATATTAGCCACTCTCTTCTTAAAAGTAGCATGAGAAAATTACTTTTCAGACAAGATATTTCTGATTGCAGTTTCCTAAAAAGTTACTGCAATAATTAGGAAAAACTATAACTTTGAGCCAAGTGCTACAATGAGTTGTAGTTGAGTTTTTTATTTAACTATCCCTCTTCTGTCACTCTCCGAAATTTAGGAGTAGTAGAAATCAAATTTATCCATCAGGAAAAGGAAAATAGAATTGATTCATGATAGCGATAAGTCGATGGAAACCAAGTGGTCAGAATTAGAAATTACCAACAGACATCGAACCCAACCATTTCCTCTTCCAAGTCTTCCAATTCCCCCAATTCCTCCAATTCCCCCTTCCCAGTCCCCAATCCCCAACAAACTACACTTCCCACTTCAGGACAGCAGCATCAACACCTTGTTCCCGACGCAATTTTCCATCCTTCTCAAACCAAGCAATAATCTGTTGATAACTTAGTTCTTCAATCGGTTTACCTACATCTTCAGCAATAATCTTTAATAATCTCCAAGAAGAAATTGTCAAACGAGTCAGAAACTTTTCTGACGAGGACAACAAAGCTAGATCTACATCTGCTGACTCTTCTGAAGTTAAAAATTCGCTTCCTGGTTGTCGTAATTCAGCCATAATCTTGATCAATATTATCTTTGCTTAAATCCAACTTAATTTTTTTTTGACAAATTCACTTTTTTGTGTTGAAAGAAATTTACTGATTAGGTTTTGCTTGAATCAAATACCCACAGCGATGCTCTCCTTCATTCAGCCATTGAGTCCGTTCTACTGTACAATCAGGCAAAATTGCGGCAAACATTTCCAACTCGTGTCCGCAAACACTAGGATAAGATTCCGCCACCTCCGAAATCGCACAATTATGTTCATAGAGGATATACTTTTGGGCAGCAGGAGAGTTATTAGCTTCCACCGGAAACCATTCTGCCATATAGCCTTCTTCTTGCCTAAGTTTGACCAAATTAGCAAGACGATGCGTCAAAAGACCGTTACCCAGACGAGATCGGTAATCAGCCGCTTTGCGTTCCCACTGCTTGCGTAAAACCGCTTTTACCTGTTCCTCTCCAACAGTTTCAGCAAGAGTATCGAGAAAAGAAACAGCAAATTCGCTATAACGATTAGGGAAGCGATCGCGTCCCGTCCGACTTAAGCGATAAATATGTTGGGGACGACCTATCCCTTGCTGTACCGACTCGTATTCGATCAAATCTTCCAACTCCAAATCTTTCAAATGACGGCGAATTGCTTGCGGAGTTATCGCTAAAGCCTCAGCCAACTCAACCGCCGTCCCTTGACCTTGTTTGAGTAAATATTGCAGGATATCTTGTTTAGTTGAAGTATGTTCTGTAGTTGTCATCGTTTGGGTGTGAGTAATGATACTCCTGTCAAAGCTAGACAAGTGGATTTCCGATACTAACCAGCTTCACGACTAGAAAACACATCTTTCCTCAACTAATTGGCGATAACTGGCAAAAGTTTGGGGAAATCACTAGGCTCTCAACTTTGACAACATCTTTGTTGTTAATGTAACGTAAAATATAGTTAAGCAACAAAAAAGTTGTTTAAGTTATATAGTAGTCTGACAGACTCAATTGCCATCCTTAATAGAGAACAAGAAAAGAACACGATTACAATGAGTTCTACAGTCAAAACCCTAGTCAATCAACCTTATAAATACGGTTTCGTCACCGACATCGAAGCGGACATCATCCCTCGTGGACTCAACGAGGACGTAATCCGTTTAATCTCCGCCAAAAAAAACGAGCCAGAATTCATGCTAGAGTTTCGCCTGAAAGCTTATCGCCAATGGCTGAAAATGGAGGAACCCAACTGGTCCCACGTCAACTATCCTCCCATAGATTACCAGAATATTATCTACTACTCAGCACCGAAAAAAAAGCAAGAAAAGCTCAACAGCCTCGAAGACGTTGACCCCGCCGTCTTAGAAACCTTCGAGAAACTAGGCATTCCCCTCTCCGAACAAAAGCGACTCAGTAACGTCGCCGTCGATGCCATTTTCGACAGCGTATCCATCGCCACCACCTTCAAAGAAAAACTCGCCGAAGAAGGCGTAATTTTCTGCTCAATTTCCGAAGCCTTACAAGAACACCCCGAACTAATTCAAAAATACCTCGGTAGCGTCGTTCCCGCCCAAGACAACTACTTTGCCGCCTTAAATGCAGCAGTATTCAGCGACGGTTCCTTTGTCTTCATTCCCAAAGGCGTAACCTGTCCAATGGAACTGTCAACCTACTTCCGCATCAACTCCGGAGACACCGGACAATTTGAGCGTACCCTAATTGTCGCCGAAGAAAGTGCTTCCGTCAGCTATCTCGAAGGCTGTACTGCGCCCATGTACGACACCAACCAATTACACGCAGCCGTCGTCGAATTAGTCGCCCTCGACAACGCCGACATCAAATACTCCACAGTCCAAAACTGGTTTGCTGGCGACGAAAACGGCAAAGGCGGTATTTATAACTTCGTCACCAAGCGCGGTTTGTGTAAGGGCAAAAACTCAAAAATTTCTTGGACACAAGTAGAAACAGGTTCAGCCATCACTTGGAAATATCCCAGTTGCGTACTTGTAGGAGATAATTCTGTAGGCGAATTCTACTCAATCGCCCTGACTAATAATTTACAGCAAGCTGATACCGGAACCAAAATGATCCATATCGGCAAAAACACCCGTAGTACGATTATTTCCAAAGGAATTTCGGCAGGAAAATCGAAAAATAGCTACCGAGGTTTGGTGAAAATCGGACCAAAAGCTAAAGGTGCGCGCAATTACTCTCAGTGTGATTCAATGTTAATTGGCGACACTGCCGAAGCGAATACCTTCCCTTACATTCAGGTAGACAATAATACCGCAAAAGTCGAACACGAAGCCTCAACTGCTAAAATCGGTGAAGACCAACTTTTCTTCTTTGCTCAAAGAGGTATTTCTGAAGAAAATGCGATTTCAATGTTGGTAAGTGGTTTCTGTAAAGATGTCCTGAACGAGTTACCAATGGAATTTGCGGCGGAAGCGGATAAATTATTGAGCTTGAAGTTAGAAAATACAGTGGGCTAAAGTAGTTTGTCGTTCGTGCTAAGAAAGTTAAGCAAGAAAAGTTTAGTTCTCACGATCAACAGTTTGTAGTTAACACTACTTTGGGAAATAGTAGGAAAGAAAAAAGCATTAAAATACTTGCGGATAGTTAAAAAATCTCAAGAGATAAGCTCATTTACGGGAAGGTAGAACGAACCAAAAACAATGATTAAAGAAGATAGCGAAGTAATTTTAGCTGTAAAAGATCTCCGCGCCGAAGTTGATGAAAATCAGATTATTAAAGGCTTAAACCTGGAAATAAAAGCTGGAGAAATCCATGCGATTATGGGACGGAATGGGTCGGGAAAAAGTACATTCTCCAAAGTTTTAGCTGGACATCCTGACTACGAAGTAACAGGTGGGGAGATAATTTACCAAGGCGAAAATATCTTGGAATTAGAGCCAGAAAAAAGGGCGCTGAAAGGTATTTTTCTAGCTTTTCAGTATCCGCTCGAAATTCCGGGGGTGAGCAATTTAGATTTTCTGCGTGTGGCTTATAATGCTCGGAGAAAACATCAGGGTTTAGAAGAACTTGATGCTTTTGATTTTGAAGATTTAATCGAAGAAAAGCTGGATGTTGTGAAAATGAATCCGAGCTTTTTAGAGCGTAGTTTGAATGAAGGTTTTTCTGGTGGTGAGAAAAAGCGGAATGAGATTTTACAAATGGCGCTACTTGAACCAACTTTAGCTATTTTAGATGAGACAGATTCTGGTTTGGATATTGATGCGCTCAAGATTGTTTCTCAGGGTGTGAATCAATTAGCAAATCCGGATAATGCGACGCTGATAATTACGCATTATCAACGAATGTTGAATTATATTGAACCAGATTATGTTCATGTGATGTATGATGGACGAATTGTGAAGAGCGGTGGTAAAGAATTAGCTTTAGAGTTAGAAACCACTGGCTATGACTTTATTGATGAAGAATTTGCTGCGGAGGTAAGTGCTTGATGTCTACTCCGGTTCCTTCTACTTCTAGTCCAATTTCTCTGCCGGAACAAGAGTTTAAAGCTGATAGTTATCTTAGCAGCTTGTTAAGGCAGTGTGAAGCGGTGAAGGTGGTTTTTAATCAGGAGATTGCGGGTTGGTTGCAGGAGTTGCGTCAAATTGCTGCTTATGGGGTAGCGCAACAACAATTACCTGAGAAGAAAGCTGAGGAATGGCGTTTTACTGATTTGTCTGAGTTGTTGGGAATTCAGTTTCAAGCTGCTGGTGAGGTAAGTATCGACAGTGATGCGATCGCGGGTTTACAATTACCGGAAACGACTCAAAGTTGTTTGGTTTTTGTGAATGGTTTTTATGCTCCTGAGTTATCTGATGTTTCGGGTTTACCTTCAGGGGTTTTTGTGGGTAATTTAGCTGATTTACCGACAGCACAAAGTTACGAAGTTGTCAAGTATTTGGCACAACAAGAGGGAGCAAAAGAAGTTTTTACGGCGTTAAATACTTCCGGTTTGCGTGATGTGGCGATTATTTGGGCTGCACCAAATGTGGTTGTAGAAACGCCGATTCAGTTATTATTTATCACGGCTTTGGAAGCAAATCCTAGTTTCACTCAACCACGGACTTTAATCGTAGCTGAAAAAAGCTCTAGTTTACAAATTGTCGAACATTATGCGGCGATTACTACATCTGGTTGCAGTGATTATCCTCAAAATCGTCCTTATTTTACGAATTCGGTGACGGAAATTTGGGTAGAGGAAAATGCTGAAGTAAATCATACTCGTAACCAAAGAGAGTCGGGAGATGGGTTTCAAATAGGGAAAACGGCGATCGCCCAAGCACGAGCTAGCCGCTACACTTGTAATGAAATTAATTTGGGTGCAAAGTTGTCTCGTCACAATCTCGAAGTTGATCAGACTGGGGAGCAAACGGAAACTCGTCTCAATGGGTTGACAATGATCGGTGGAAAGCAGTTAGCTGATACTCATAGTGCAATTAGGTTGAGTAAACCATTCGGTAGTACAGATCAACTGCACAAATGTATTTTAGGCGATCGCGCCCGTGCCGTCTTTAATGGTAAAGTGTTCGTACCCAGAGAAGCACAACAAACCAACGCGGCTCAACTCAATCGTAATTTACTCTTATCTGACAAAGCTCACGTTGATACTAAACCAGAGCTACAAATTACTGCCGATAATGTAAAATGTTCTCACGGTGCAACTGTTAGTCAGTTAGAGCCAGAAGAAATTTTTTATCTCCGCAGTCGCGGCTTAAATGAAGCCGATGCACGTCACTTATTAATTGACGCTTTTGCTGCGGAAATTTTGGAACGTATCCCCATTAAATCTTTGCGTCAAAGATTGTCTCAATGTGTCGCTTGTAGAACTGATTAAAGCAGTAAAATTGAAGTACAAAGTCTGAAATCAACTTCATTCTTTGTACTTCTTTCCAGTCTAGTAATCGCTTATTTTTATTATCAAAAATGACATTTATTCAAGAAAAAACTCTCGCAAATCGAGTTCGGGCTGACTTCCCAATTTTAGACCAAAAAGTCCATGACAAACCGTTAATCTACTTCGATAACGCAGCCACTTCTCAGAAACCTCTAGCTGTACTGAATAAGTTGCGCGACTATTATAATTATGACAATGCTAACGTGCATCGTGGCGCTCATGCTCTAAGTATTAGAGCCACAGAAGCTTACGAAGCAGCAAGAGATAAAGTCGCCGCTTTTGTCAATGCAGCTTCACGAAATGAAATAGTTTTTACACGCAACGCTAGCGAAGCAATTAATTTAGTTGCTTATAGTTGGGGATTAAATACTTTAAAACCTGGCGATGAAATTATTACTACGGTAATGGAACATCATAGTAATTTAGTTCCCTGGCAAATCATCGCCCAAAAAACAGGTGCGGTCATCAAGCACGTCCAATTAACTACTAGCGAAGAGTTTGATTTCGACCATTATAAATCCCTGCTTTCGGACAAAACTAAATTGGTAGCAGTTGTCCATGTTTCTAACACCCTCGGTTGTATTAATCCAGTCCGAGAAATTATTCAATTAGCACATGAAAAAAATGTTAAAGTATTAATAGATGCTTGCCAAAGTGTCCCACATATGCCTATCGATGTTCAGGCAATGGATTGTGATTGGTTAGTAGCATCGGGACACAAAATGTGCGCCCCCACCGGAATTGGCTTTTTGTATGGAAAATTAGACTTATTGCAAGAAATGCCACCGTTTTTAGGTGGTGGTGAGATGATTTCAGAAGTATTTCTCGATTATGCCACCTATGCAGAGCTACCGCACAAATTTGAAGCTGGGACTCCAGCGATCGCCGAAGCTATTGCCCTCGGTGCAGCCGTAGATTATCTTAGTAATATTGGCATGGATAAAATTCATGCCTACGAAGAAGAATTAACCGCTTATTTGTTCGAGAAACTTCAGCAAATACCAGACATAAAAATTCACGGACCTCAACCAACTGCTGATGGTAAAGGTAGGGCTGCACTTGCATCATTTACTATCCCCAATATCCATGCTAGCGACCTTTCTACCTTATTAGACCACGAAGGTGTAGCAATTCGTTCCGGTCATCATTGCACCCAACCTTTACACCGAATTTTAGGCGTTTCTGGGACAGCAAGAGCAAGTTTATCTTTTTATAATACCTGCGAAGAAATTGATGCTTTTATTATTGCTTTAAAAGATACAATTGACTTCTTTAGCAGTATGATGGAAGAAGAAATTTAGCTAAGTTTTTGTCGTTTTAGTGGGCAACAAAATAGCAAATGCCCACAGTTATTTATTTTGAAAATTTAATGTGTCGATGTAATCAAAAAAAATCTTTGCTTTTGTCTTGAGAAAACTTCAATTAAAATCAGTAAATTATTAGCCGTTTAAGACGATTACTTCTTTCTCGAAGATGTACTCACTGTAATCTGCTAAGTCGTCGATGCCGAGGATATTAAGTAAAATTTCTGCTACAATCCAGATAATTATCTTTGCCAGTAATTTCTTGTCTCGTAGATTCATTGGTTTCACTCTCCCGAAGGCGATAGACTTAGCTTGAAAAATTAGCTTTAATGCTACCTTCAATATCTCGTCTTTGGTTCCGGAAGGGTGTGACTGATTGTGTGAAGAGATTGTGAAAATTATCAACAAGATTTGGCGATCGCCGTTCTTGAGTTACAGTGATTACCAAGAGAGATTTTCGTGATTTCGATTACAAATAGCGATCGCCAATCACTTTTTCCTAAATCTTTATAGCTTCTGAAGTTATGGAGGTAAGCGGATTCGAACCGCTGACATCCTGCTTGCAAAGCAGGCGCTCTACCAACTGAGCTATACCCCCTCGCGGGAATTCCCATTAAGTACAATATAGCATATAGAACTAAATTTTGTACATAATTGCCGAAAATTTTGGATCGAAAGGGAAAAATGAGCCAAGTTGTTGCTGCTTTTTATAAATTTGTCCGACTATCAGATGTTGCTGAACTAAAAAACAGCTTACTACCACTCTGTCAAGAGCAGGGAATCAAAGGAACGATTTTGCTAGCACCAGAAGGAATCAACGGCGCGATCGCCGGATCTCGTCATGCTATCAATACAGTATTGCAGTTTTTACGCTCGGACTCTCGTTTCGCCGACTTAGAGCATCAAGAGTCCCAAACTGATTATCAACCCTTTGAACGCTTAAAAATACGTCTCAAAAAGGAAATTATTACTTTCGGTTTAGCAGAAGTTGACCCTTGCACCAAAACCGGAACCCATGTTACTCCTGAAGAATGGAATGCTTTACTCAACGACCCAGAAGTAACAGTTATTGATACCCGCAATGATTATGAAGTAAACATCGGTACTTTTCAAGGAGCAGAAAATCCTGAAACTGCTTCATTCAAAGACTTTGCAGACTACGTGCGTCAGCATCTCCACCCCCAGCGTCATCAAAAAATTGCCATGTTTTGCACCGGAGGTATTCGCTGCGAAAAAGCGTCTTCATTTCTGTTAAATCAAGGCTTTGAAGAAGTTTATCAACTTCAAGGTGGTATTCTTAATTATTTAGAGCAAGTACCAGCTACAGAAAGCCTTTGGGAAGGAGAATGCTTTGTTTTTGACGATCGCGTCGCTGTCAAACACGGCTTAGAAACGGGAACTTATCAACTTTGTCGCAGTTGCGGAAATCCAATTTCCCAAGAAGATCTCAGTTCACCATACTACGAAGAAGGTATTTCTTGTCCCCACTGTTTTGAAACTCTCACAGAAGAAAAAAGAGCGCGACAACAAGCGAAACAGCAACAAATCAAATTAGCACGAAAGCGCCGGAGTAACGACGATTGATGAGAAATTGGGAGATTGGAGAAGGAAAAGACTAGGATGAATGTCGAGCGAGTTTTTACAAGCACTCATAACTAATTTAGTCGCAATCCTCAATTTCAATCTCCATCTAGTTATCTTTACCTCTCCCTAAAAGAATCAAGCTTTTGGTTTCTAAATCAGCCTCTCACCAAAAAGCCGATTCAGCTTACCTTAAGCTAACATTAGCTAAAATTCTTTTTTTTGGTGATTTTTCTCCTGATGAAGTCAAAGTTTGCTTGTAAATAACTATCAGAGTGTAAACCTATCTGAGTAACTTAGTTCCTAGCTTAGACAAGCTAATTGGCGAAGTCCGCTTGCAAGCAATAGGTATCTCTACTATTTACCCTAAAAATATCTCCTAACTTTCGACAATTATGATTACCAGCAATCATCTCCAGCGTGGCAAATTATTCAGTATTTTTCTGTTACTGGTTTTTCTTGCTAGTTGTGGCAAAAATTCTCCTAACTTAGAACAACCAACAGGAGAAACTTCCACACCGGACGTAATTGAAAATGTTGACAATATTGAAACAGAATCTCCTGCTACCGATAATCAACAACAATCGAAAAATAATTCCGCAAAGCAAACACAATCTCGCAATTCTGTTGCACCAGGAACTTATTGTTTTGAACATCAAGACGAAACTTTGACTTCCGAAGCCGAATTAACTGTTGCAGCAAATAATCAAGTTACCGGAAATCTTACTGGTACTATTCAAAATGAAGCTGAAGGTTATTTTACTTCTTATCAGCAAAATATTACCGGAAATTTACAAGGCAATCAGTTACAAGTTGATTTGACTACCGAAATTGAGTTAGATACTCAAACCAGTCAAGAAACTTGGCAGTTAACTACAAGTCAACTCAAGACAGAAAGAACAACTTATCAAGCAGTTGATTGTGCTGCTTTAAATGATGTTGCGGCTACTTCTTCTCAACGAATTCAGTTTGCTCCAGGTAAATCTTCCGCAGTAGTTAGTAATTCCGTGATCCGGGGCGAAAGAGATGTTTATTTGGTTAAAGCTAACTCTGGACAAACAATGAAATTAACTATTTCTTCTTTGGAAGATAATGCTGTTTTCGATCTGATTGCTCCGGGTGGAAAAAATTTGGAATTAGGAGCTACTAATGCTAGTGTAGTTTTACCAGTTGCGGGCGATTATACTGTGATTGTTGGTGGTACTCGTGGTAATGCTACTTACGATTTAGAGGTGGAAATTAATTAGTTTGACGCAATTTTTGTAAACTCGAAAAGCAGGCTAACAATAATTCCCAATTTAAGGAATTGTACTTGGTTTGTCCTTCTTTTCGGGTTTCGACTAAGCCTGCTTCTAGTAAAATTTTTGAGTGATGGCAAAAGAGTGCTAAACTGATATCTAAGCTTTGGGCAATTTCTGACCCGCTTAACTCTTGGTTTTTTGCGAGTAATTCGACGATTTTTAAGCGGGTTGGATCTGCTAACGCAGCAAAAATTTTTGCCCGCAGTTCGCTTTCTTCTGGTTCCTGAATAGCTAACAGCAAAGATGCGGCGACAGTGGGGTTTGAATTCATTAGTATTTATTTAAGTAGTTATTTAACTATTTTATGGGAAAATTGGCATTCTGTATAGCACATCACTTGACTTAGCCAAAAAAATTATCTAAGCTTGATACTTAAGTAGTTATTTAAGTAATTAACTTAATAACTTGCAGAATAACCTACAGCCAAAAAGTAAGCCTATGTTAGCCGAAACAATTTTTTTAGCAATTGGGATCTTCCTAATCGGGGTGGGATACTTGATTTGCGAACAAGTATACGCGATTGTCGTGGTCTTATCTGGGATTATGCTCACAGTCTGGGGATTTGCTGGAGTACCAATGACAGTGCAGATTCCGATAGAATTAGGAGCAATCTTGGCGATCAAGAATTCAACCAAGTTGGGAGGAATTAGTAGGATCGTGAGAGGGAAAATGCGGAGAGAGTGTTGTTGCGACTCCCAAAGGTAAAATACGATGAAGGCGATCGCCACTGGATTAATTCTCATCACTAGCTTCAGCTTGTTTCCGGGAAGAGTAACCGCCCAAGAGTATCCAGGATGCTTTCTGCGGAACACCAACGGAACTATAATCGACTTGGACGAAATTTGTCCAGAAGAAATTGAGCCACCCTCGACTGCAAATTTCGAGGGAATAATTATTCCGATCAAAAATCGTTTGGGAGAAAAACCAGTCGTCGATGTTACGATCAACGGGGAGAATAGCTACGAAATGTTGTTCGATCCTGAATCGAGTAAGACCACGATTTTACCAGCAGTAGCCAAAGCGCTCAACATTGCCGCTTTTGCCCGAAGTAATTTTAACCTTAGTGGTGGGGGTGCAGCAAACTTAGGTTTAGCCGTCGTCAACTCTTTGCAAGCGGGAGAATTAATTGTGCCACAATTGATTGTAGCGATCGCCCCCGCCGAGAGTAACATTAGTGTATTAGGACAAGATTTCGTCAAAGGCTACGAGGTAGAAATTCAAGAAAACGTCATCCAACTACGTCGTCGTTAATTTTTGCCCCCCGAAAATCATCTTTCTACCCCAAGAATGATAATCTAAAGCCTGGATTAGTTATACAGGTCGAGCGTGAAAATTTTCAATACTATTATCGAACTAGAAACCAGCGACGGAATTTCCATCCACAATCTGACTCCAGAAATTGAGAAATTACTAACGCAACATTCGTTATTAAATGGCTACGCCTTAATCTTTTCTCGACATACCACCACCGCTTTAGCTATTAACGAAAACGAAGTAAGATTACTCGAAGACATTAAAGCACATCTAGACAAACTCGCGCCCAAAGACAGAAAATATTTACATAACGACTTACATTTGCGAGACGTACCACCAGACGAACCAATTAACGCTCATTCCCACTTAATGGCAATAATGTTGAATAACAGCGAATATATTCCCATTGTCGAGGGAAAATTAGCTTTAGGAACTTGGCAATCTGTGTTATTTTTCGATCTTGACGGTCCAAGGAAAAGAACCGTTTTGATTCAATTATGTGGTGAATAAATAATTGAAGATAATGGCGATAATTTTTTTCAGAAATTATATTGGGAAATCCGCACACATTCAACTATCTTAACTTAAGTTATACTTGATCCAGTTGGCGATCGCCAGCAACATTCTCGCCAACAATCGATGACGAGTAGGCGCTTACACCATCTGAAAACTCTAGCGCAGCGCCCCTCTGTAAAAATTCTTAATGATAATTCTCATTAAATCCGTTTAAGCTAGCAAGTTAGGCGGTTTGAAAGCAACTTTTGTAAAGATCAATACAGCAAACTAATTATAGAACAGGAAATTGGACATGAGTGTTAATTTAGCTACAATGTTACGCGAAGGGACGAAAAAGTCCCATACAATGGCAGAAAACGTTGGTTTTGTCAAGTGCTTCCTCAAAGGAGTTGTGGAAAAAACTTCTTACCGGAAATTAGTGACCAACCTCTATTTTGTCTATTCCGCAATGGAAGAAGAAATGGAACGGCTGCAACACCATCCCATTGTCTCAAAAATTTACTTTCCTGAGTTAAACCGCAAGCAAAGCTTAGAGCAAGACTTGTTTTACTATTACGGCGCAAACTGGCGCGAACAAATTGCTCCCTCCGAAGCAGGAAAAGCTTATGTCGCACGCATTCACGAAATAGCAGCAAATCAGCCCGAACTTTTAGCTGCACACTCCTACACCCGTTACCTAGGAGATTTATCTGGAGGACAAATTCTCAAGAAAATTGCTCAAAAAGCAATGAATCTTAACGAAGGAGAAGGTACAGCTTTCTACGAATTTGAAGAAATTTCTGACGAGAAAGCCTTCAAACAAAAGTATCGTCAAGCCCTCGACGAATTACCTGTAGACCAACAAACAGCAGAAGAAATCGTCGATGAAGCCAACGCTGCTTTTGGGATGAACATGAAACTGTTCAACGAACTAGAAGGTAATCTGATTTTAGCGATCGGTCAGATGTTATTCAACACCTTAACCCGCCGTCGGACTCGCGGTAGCACCGAGTTAGCAACCGCCGAATAAACTACTGCCAACAGATCGAAATTTCGCCAAACAATCTGGGGAAACTTGGTGAGGGTAAAAAATCTTGATCGAGTTTCCGCAGATTGTTCGCTTTTAAGGCTTAACCAAACTGGTAGTGTTTGCGAACATTTTGCTGAATTTTCCAAGTGCAAGACATCCCCGCAGGAAACGTCACTAAATCCCCTTTACCCATCTGTACAGGTTCGCCACCTTCGGGAGTAACAATCACCTCACCTTCAAGAAAATAGCAAGTTTCCTGTTCATCGTAAGTCCAAGGAAATTCCGACACTTCCTTCGTCCAAATTGACCAATTCTTGACACCCAATTCCTTAAGGCGTTCTGGAGAAGGTTGACGTTCGATTTTAATTTCGGTTGTGGGTTTAATAGTTGTCATAGTTTTTCACTTCAAATTAGCGAGAAATAGTTTCTATATTATCAACTCTCAGAGAAATAATCTTGCCAAAAAATAGTTATTTTTGCTGTTGGCGATGCTGAATTAATTTATAATAACTTTTCCAGTTAATAGCGTGGGAATGCAAACGAGATTTGAGTGCTTTCGCCGCTAAAGCAAAACCGCCATCAGCACCATCAATCAAGTGAATATGCTGATGGCGATTTTCCACAATTAAACAAGTCATCAAAGCACGGTCAGAAATATGCAGACCATAATTAAGATAACCAGCTAGAAATTGTTGCTCTAAATATTGAGTTAATTGCTCAGTTTGCTCAGGTTTTCCAGCAATTATCATCCGTAAAATATCGTCAATTTTTTGATAATCTGAAGCAGTAATAACACCTTCTGAATAAACTCCCCAAGCAACACCGCCAATACTTAGCTTCCATTTCATAAAACACAATCCCAGGAAATTTTCAAGGAGCATTTTGGCTAAATAAAATACGCGATCGCAAAAACTATTTGAAAGCGCACGAGCTTTCGCTTCGATTATTAATTTTCGGAGATTAAAAGTTAGTTTTAGAGCCGAATTTTTAATCGGATGATAATCTATTTGTTGACCATAAATTTTTTGTATTTCTTTAATTGTTTCTCGGTAAACTTCCTCGCTAGATTTTTTCCCACTCGGCATGGCTGCGACAATTAAGCTCAGAGTTTGTCCGTGTGGACTAGGTAAATCTTGCCAGCGACATTCTAATCCTGACAAATTAGCTTTAGGGAGGTTAGAAGTAATTTCAAGCTGATACATTCGATCGCTTTTAACCAAATTAGTAGCGTAAGTCAATCCACCACCAATAAAACTTGCTTGACTATAGTAAGAAGTAACCGCAAACTTCGCAATTTTTAGCGGACAGTAAGCAGTTACTAACTCAACTAAAACTACCCCAACTCGCAATTCGAGATTAAAACGTTCTTGAGCATTTTTTTTAATCGAGAGCAGAGCAACTCGCGCTTTGGATAAAGCTGATGGTGGAACTAAAAGCGATGCACCATCGCCACCAAAAATAAAAGGAATTTGCAAAGGAGCAACCGCATTAATAACGGCAATAATGGAACTTGCTCCGACGAAATTAACTTCTTTATATTTTCCAGCTTCAATTGCCTTAGTTGAACCAGCAACATCGGTAATTAGGATATACCAATCGTTAGGAACCGAAACATAATTATCAAGGTCAGTGAGGTCAAGAAATTGTTTTTGTGTTGGTAGAGAGGTGTAAAAGTCTTCTGTAGACATGAATTTTGTGGGTTGTCAGCTATCTGATTGAGATAAGGCTTCCAATCTAATCATCAATATACACGCTAGTTAAATAGACTAATTCTCCTGATGTTTCCCAAAGTGGTAAATCATTGAACCCGATCTAATTTTGCCTGACAAAGAAATTAGTTTCACCTAAAATTCTATTTTCAGAGAGAAAAATATTCGGAAAATTGGAATTTGATTTTAGTTTGAATTGCGCTCCATAAAGTTTAATTATTTCTTTCAAGTATACTCAAAAATTAAACCAAAGCTACTTCTGGTAAAGCTCCTTGCATTTTCCCTAACCATTCTACTAAACTTTCTAACTGCTTATTAGTTTTGAGAACACCCAAACCACGCACTGTTACCTTTTTCGGACTATAAACAAAGCGAGATTGTAAGTGTTGGGGTAAGTTTTCTTTTAACAAATTCCATGCGGGTTCTTCCATTGGTGTTTCCAAAACTACATTTTGCTGACCTTCTGGTTTGATCCGCGAAAATCCGAGGGATTTTGCGAGTTGTTTGAGTTCCATAATGCGGAGCAATTGTTCTACTGGGGGAGGAACCGGACCATAGCGATCGCTCCAGTCGGCTGCGATTTGTGCTAGTTCTTTTTTCGATGCAGCAGCAGCAACGGCTCGATATGCGTCCATTTTTTGTTCAATATCGCGAATATATTCCGTCGGAATAAACGCAGTAATCTTGAGATCGATCTGAGTTTCTTCGACTTGAGGAATTTCCTGTCCTTGAATTTCCTTGATTGCTGATTGCAGCATTTCCATATAAAGCTCGAAACCGATTACATCCATTTGTCCCGATTGTTCGGCTCCTAAAAGATTACCAACGCCGCGAATTTCCATGTCTCTAACTGCTAGTTGATAACCCGATCCGAGTTGGGTAAATTCTTGTAAAGCCCGCAATCTTTGTCTCGCGGCATCAGATAAGCTACTTTGTTTGGGATAGAGTAACCAAGCGTGTGCTTGAACACCAGCGCGACCGACTCGACCGCGTAATTGATACAGTTGAGATAAGCCGAATTTTTGCGAATCTTCGATAATAATCGTATTTACGCGCGGAATATCTAAACCTGACTCAATAATCGTCGTACAAACCAGAATATCTGCTTCTCCGTCGTTAAAGGTGAGCATGGTGGCTTCTAACTCACTTTCACCCATTTGACCGTGGGCGATCGCAATTCTCGCGCTGGGTAACATTTGCCGCAATTTCCCGGCAGTTTCTTCAATTCCGGCAACTCTGGGAACTACATAAAATACTTGTCCACCTCTGTCTAATTCGTTGCGAATTGCGGTTCTAATTACTTCTAAATTGTACGGTGAAAGATGAGTTTTAATCGGACGACGAGAGGGTGGCGGAGTAGTAATTAAACTCATTTCACGCACTCCAGAAAGAGACATATATAAAGTTCTCGGAATGGGAGTTGCACTTAAAGTTAAAACATCTACTTGCGTTTTCAGTTCTTTGATTTTCTCTTTTTGATTAACTCCAAAACGCTGTTCTTCGTCTACGACTAACATTCCTAAATTTTTGAATTTGACGCTTTTACTTAAGAGTTGGTGAGTTCCAACTACGATATCTAACTCTCCAGTTGTAAGACGCTGTAAAATTTCTTTGCGTTCGGAAGCAGTACGAAAACGATTTAACAAACCAATATTAATAGGATAGGGTGCAAAACGTTCTTTAAGAGTATGATAATGTTGTTGGGTCAAAATTGTAGTCGGAGCTAAGAAAGCTACTTGTTTATTCGCAGTAGTAACAGCTTTAAAAATCGCCCGAATTGCTACTTCTGTTTTCCCAAAACCGACATCACCACAAATTAAACGATCCATCGGGCGATCGCTTTCTAAATCGAGTTTTACGTCTTGAATTGCTTTGAGTTGATCGGGAGTTGGTTGATAAGGAAAAGAATCTTCTAATTCTTGTTGCCAAGGTAAATCCAAAGGATAAGCAAAGCCGGAAAGTTGAGAGCGTTTGGCGTATAAATTTAGCAAATCTACGGCTAATTTTTTTACGGATTTGCGAACGCGGTTTTTGGTTTTTTCCCAGGCTTTACCAGACATTTTATTAAGTTCTGGCGGACGTTTACCAATTTGCCGAAAACGAGATAAACTGTCGGAAGCGTCTGCGGGAACCCGGAGTAAACCATCGGCGTATTGAATTACTAAATATTCGCGAGTTTCTAAACTTTCTAAGCGCAAAAATTTGCCAACTCCGTGACTTTTATGAACTACATAATCTCCTGGATGAAGTTTGTTAATATCTACTTGTTTGGAAGCGGCGCGACGACGTTTGCGAATATATCCGGGAGTAGCTAGGGCGTGTTGTCCAAAAAATTCTCTGTCGGTGACAACAACAATGCGATAAGTTGGTAAGATAAAGCCTTCTAATTCTGCTAAACCGGAGTATTTGACGGCGACAGAAACACGCTGATTTTGTAAGCGTTCAATAGCGGGATAGTCGCGGGGGTTAGGAATAAATTGAGCGGAACAATCGTGTTCTTGGAGTAAGGCAACTGAGCGCGAAGGTTGAGCAGAAATTAACCAAGTTGAAAATTTATTGAGTTGGATATTGCTATAAATTTCTCGTTTGCCACGGAGGATTTCTGCTAATTTGGCAAATTGATGAGGTGTGACGGGAATTGGACGCGAAGAAAGGTTAATTCCGGCGACATTTTCTTCGACTAATTCCGATAAATATAAGCGGAGAAATTGCTTGGCTGCGGCTAAAGATGCGTCGAAATTACGATGAGTTTTTCGGAGACAATTATTGTCTAATTCCTGCCATTGTTCCTCGGCGTGTTCTACCCAGCGATCGCTGTGGGCGCGACATTGTTCAATTTCATCGAATGCACATAAAGTATTTTTTGGCAAGTAGTCGAGTAAAGATGCAGGTTGGTCAAAAGCGAGTCCGAGAAAGCGACGCATACCTTCGGGAAAATTCTCTTGCTGCCACGATTCCTGTTCTTCGGGGGAAAGATAAGCTTGGACTGGTTCGAGGTTGTCTTGGCTCAAATTAGCGGCAATAATCGGCGCATAATTAGTTGGGGTGAGGATTAACTTTTCGATGCGATCGAGCGATCGCTGCGTCACCGGATCGAACTCCCGTAACTTTTCCAACTCATCCCCAAACCACTCCAAGCGCACGGGTAATTCCGCCGAAACTGGGAAAATATCGACAATATCGCCACGCCGACTCCATTGTCCTTCTGTTTCTACCTGGGGAACTCGTTCGTAACCGAGTGTGGCTAATTGCTTGTCGAGGGATTTAAACTCCGAGGTCATCCCCACCGTTAAAGTGAGACAATAAGGGCGAAAAACATCTGGTGGCGGTAAATGAGGTTGTAGCGATCGCTCCGTCGCAATAATCGCCAATTGCTGCGAATCAACTTCCTCACCGACTAAATCCGCCAAAACCTGCATTTGTCCCCAAATCATCTCCGATTCCGGGTCAAAAGGCTCATAGGGAGAAGCTTCCGAAGTCGGGTAAAAATGCACCGTTTGCCAACCCATCGCTTCCAGCAGCGTCGCCATCCGTCCCGCGTCTTCCAGAGTCGCACAAACAACGAAAAGATTGCTTGCGGTAGCCTTCGCTAAAGCCGAAGCCACTAAAGCCTTGGGTAAGCGAGGAACACCATTAACGTGCAAAAATTGCTCTCGATTAAGTTTGGTAACTAATTCGCCTGTCAGTGGCGATCGCTCAAGAGTACGAATAACGGAAGTAAAAGCCATATTAGTCTAGGGATTGGGGATTGGGGATTGGTGATTGGGGATTGGGAATTGGTGATTGGTGATTGGGGATTGGGGATTGGGGATTGGTGATTGGGGTACGTGGTCAATGATAACTGCTCATTGACCACTGATAACTGATAACTGGGGACTGGTAAATGGGGGTACGTGACAACTAATAACTGCTCACACTCTCTCATACTAGATAGTAGAACCAGATTTTAATCCTTGCCAGCAGCCCAAAAAAAATCCATGCTCAACTTTACTAGGGAAATTATCATCATTTTTGTCCTCATTCTCGCCAATGGCATCTTCGCGATGTCAGAGATTGCGCTTGTCTCCGCCCGGAAAATTCGTTTAGAACAACTTAGTCAAGCGGGAGACTCTCGGGCAAGGGCTGCCTTAAAATTAGCCAATAATCCGAATCAGATCCTCTCCACTGTCCAAATTGGGATTTCCCTAGTCGGCATTTTTGCTGGTGCATTTGGTGGGGCGACGATCGCCGAAAAATTAGCTGTGGTGTTTCAACGAGTGCCACTTTTTGCCGCCCATAGTGAAGGAGTCGCACTGGCGATCGTGGTTCTAACTATTACCTATCTCTCGTTGGTAATTGGCGAACTTGTTCCCAAACGTCTAGCCCTGAGTAACCCAGAAAAAATCGCTACCCAAGTGGCTAAACCTCTTCGTAATTTGGCTACTTTAGTCTCGCCAGTTGTTCATTTACTCAGTTTTTCTACCGATCTAATTTTGCATTTGTTTGGCACTGATTTGGCTACAACTCAACCTTTGGTTACAGAAGAAGAAATTAAAGTCATGCTCAAACAAGGCACTGAGGCGGGAATGTTTGAAGTTGCTGAACATGATATGATCGAGCGAGTTTTGCAGCTTGACGATCGCAAACTTAGCACTCTCATGACTCCTCGACCAGAAATTATCTGGCTTAGTTTAGAAGATTCTGCGGAAGTTAATCGCCAGAAAATTATTAGTAGTAATCATACTCGTTTTCTGGTTTGTCAAGCAAGTTTAGATGATGTTTTGGGAATTGTGCAAGTTACCGATTTGCTTAGTGCTTGTTTGAATGGTAAACCTTTTGAACTCACCGCTTCTTTACGTCAACCTTTGTTTGTTCCTGAAAGTACCCAAGCTTTAAAAGTGCTGGAGTTATTCAAGCAAACTGGTACTCATATTGCCCTGATTGTTGATGAATATGGCGTGATTCAAGGAATTGTGACTCTCAACGACGTGATGGAAGCGATCGTTGGTGATATTCCCAAAACCGATCAGTCGGAAGCCCCGCAAGCAATCCAGCGAGAAGATGGATCTTGGTTATTGGATGGAGTTTTAGCGATCGCTGAATTTCGCAAACTCTTCGGAATTAGTGAGTTACCCGGCGAACAACGAGGTAACTACCACACTTTAGGCGGTTTTGTCATCACCCATCTGGGTAAAATTCCCTCGGCAGCCGATCATTTTGAATGGCGTGGGCTACGCTTTGAAGTTATGGATATGGATGGTAATCGTGTTGATAAAATTCTGGTGATGCCCAGCGAAAAAGTTTTCCGCGATCGCACTAACGACGTTTATTAATTTCTTCCATAGCACATTTTTTCCGATTTATGTCTAAATTCACATAAAAATTCAAAGAAAAAAAGAAAGGGACGAGCTAAATATACCCCATAAGACTGTAAACAGTAGCTACACTGCATTACTTACTCGCTCGTCCCTAATTTAAATTTAACAAATCTTAATATCAAGTCTTTCTATCTTTAGTAGTAATTTATACCTATTTTAGACAGCAAAGCAGCGACGCGATCGGACACCATCTCAACCATCTAACATTATCTTCACAAAAATAGTGCCTTTTTCCCAAATATCGACTAATATCGAAACAACAAATCTTCCTTTCCTTTTCTTAAAGCAAAAATGCTCTTTAATAGTCTTACCTTTCTCATCTTCTTCATCCTCACCTTCATTATTTACTACCTACCTCAATTCCGTCAAATCCAAATCCCAATTTTAATCATCGCCAGCTTTATCTTTTACGCCTGGGCAAACCCCAAACTCCTACTTCTACTACTAATTTCAATCTTAATCAACGCCATTACCAGCTATCAAGTAGATCGCACCTCCAACCCCAAAGAACGCCTCAACTGGGCAATTATTGGAGTCAGCGCCAACTTATTAATTCTCGGATTATTCAAATATGGCAAACTCATCACCGAACTTTTTCTTAATCTCGCCAACGTCTCCGATCTTCCCAACCAAGGAATCATCCCCTTATTACTCCAACTCCCCTTACCAATCGGTATTTCTTTTTACACTTTCCAAGGAATTAGTTTAGTTGTAGACGTACTTCGCGAACAAAAAAGCGGAGAACAAAAAGACGTTTCTATCGAAGAAAACTCCTTTATCAACTATCTCTTCAAAACCTCCTTCTTCATCTCCTTCTTCCCCCAACTAATCGCCGGACCCATCGTTAAAGCCCACGACTTTTACCCCCAAATAAAAACCAAATACTTCGCCGACATCAACTGGCAAATCGTCTTCCGTTCCTTAGTAATCGGCTACTTCTTAAAAATGGTCATCGCCGACAACCTCAAAGACTACACCTTCTGGATAAACTACCCTTACTTCCAAGGTCTAGCCTCCCTCACCATGCTGGTTTTACTCTTTGGCTACTCAATGCAAATCTTCGCCGACTTCGCAGGTTACTCACTCATTGCCGTCGGTTTAGGAGCAGCCCTCGGATACAATTTACCAGACAACTTTCACTTTCCTTATATCTCTCGTTCCTTATCAGAATTTTGGCGACGCTGGCACATTTCCTTATCCACTTGGTTAGGAACTTATCTCTACATTCCCCTCGGTGGAAACAAAAAAGGAAAACTCAGAACTTATGTCAATTTAATGATTGTCATGACATTAGGTGGACTTTGGCACGGAGCATCTTGGAGTTATGCAGTTTGGGGAATTTATCACGGCATCGGATTAGCCTTAGAAAGATTCTTCGGTTTCAATAAATCTGCTTCACCCAACGCCGAACTTAAACCCAACCTCAAACAATTTCTTCTCGACTTCTTTAAAGTCTTCCTCGTCTTTTCCTTCGTCACCTTTGGTTGGTTACTCTTCCAATTACCTCGTTTTGAACACGCCATCTTTTTCCTAACCACCCTCTTCAAAAATACCGAAGTCCCCCCACAACTTATTTACATTATTCCCACCTTAATTTACGCTTTACCAGTAATCATTTACCATCTCCCTTATTTTCCTACCTTCAACAAATATATCGGCGAAACTATGCCCGCCGAAAAACAAGCCCGTCGCGGAGGAATTTGGCAAGATTTAGCCCTCGGTATAATGCTAGTGGGAATCCTACTTAATAGCGGTCAATCAAATGCCTTCATTTATTTCCAGTTCTAATTCTTTGACAAAAATCAAATTGGGAGCAAGAATTATCCGCCCCATCGCCATTTGTCTATTTCTGATTACTCTTTACCAAGTCTTGATTTGGGGAGGATTAATACCACCAAGTTCCGGAATTAATCAACAACAAGAAAATACTATCAAAGCCGAAAACTACATCTACGATCGCCAGCTTAACCCAGAATTAGTCTTAGTCGGTAGTTCAATGGCTGCTCGTCTTGATGCCCAAACAATCGATTCAAACGCCTTTAATCTGGCAATGGGAGGCATTTCCAGCCAAACTGGTTTAGCCATAGTTCAAGACAAACCCCAAAAACCCGCTCTAGTCTTAATCGAAATTAACAATACCATCGAGCGCGGTGCCAACCAAGATTTACTTAGCAGTTTGTACAACCCCTTGTTTTATTATTTACGCTTGTTGTTACCTATGTTTAGCCAACAGTATCAACCAGTTAGCGTTTTTGTTGATTGGTTACGCGGAGAAGATAGTCAACAAGGAACTACCATTGAACAAGTAAATCCAGAAATTCGCAATCAACTAATAGCAGGTTATCTAGAATCCTGGAACAATAATTTACCTGACGAATTAGCCCAGAAAATTAGAATCGAAGCCGAAGAAATTAAAGATGTAATTTCCGAACTCAGAGGAGAAGGCGTTCAAGTTGCACTTTTTGAAATGCCAATTGCTCAACCCTTAACAAATACTATACAGCAACAGCAAACCAGAAAATTATTAAAAGAGCTATTTCCGAATAATAATTATCTCTGGTTAGAACCACCTCCAGAAAAAGATTGGATTACTACTGATGGGATTCATTTAGTAGTTTCTGAGGCTCAAGAATATGGTGATTTTCTCAAAAAACAGTTATTAGCAGTTGAGAGTAATTAATAATTTTAATTCATCGGAGTGCTTGGTTTAATTAACTTTCGAGAATTGTTAACTCCTTTACTTCACAGTGATAATGGGTAATTTACCCTATCCTGATGGGTGAATTACCCTACCCCCTCCGAGCAAAAAATTAGCTAAAGTGCATCACAGAGAAAAAAATTATCTGCAAATCCTCAAAGTTAAAGTATGACAACTGCAAGCAAAACTCACACTGAAACTCAATTACCTCCTTTAATTTCTCGCCAAATCTTATTTGGTAATCCCGAACGAGTTAGTCCGAAACTTTCACCAGATGGAAAGTATTTAGCTTATATTGCTCCCGACGAGAAAAATGTTTTACAAGTTTGGTTACAAGTCGTTGGTGAAGAAAAAGTAACTCAGATAACTAACGATAAAAAGCGCGGAATTCGGATGTATTTCTGGACTTATAATCCAGAACAATTAATTTATCTGCAAGACTCTGATGGCGACGAAAACTTTCACCTGTATGCGGTGAATATTAACACTAATATTGTTCGGGATTTAACTCCATTTCAAGGTGTAAAAGCCCAACCCATTGAATTTGCTCATGAATATCCTGATGAAGCTTTAGTTGGTTTAAACTTAAATAGTCCGGAAACCTTTGATGTTTATCGCCTTAATTTGAAAAACGGCGCAGTAGAATTCGAGACCGAAAATCCAGGTAATATTGTTAGTTGGACAGCAGATCCTCAGTTTAAAATTCGCGTAGCGGTTGCGGCAACACCTGATGGTGGTTCAGATTTACTTTATCGTGAGAATGTAGACCAAGATTGGCAAGTTTTGCGTCATTGGAGTCCTGATGATGGTGGTGGTGCGGTAGATTTTGATGATGAGGGAAAGACGTTATATATTATCGGTTCTCATGATGCAAATGCGGAACGTTTGTTGGCTTTGGATTTAGCTACGAAAAAAGAAACGGTAATTGCTGCGGATGAAAAATATGATGTTGGTGGTGTGGTGATGCACCCAACAAAACGAGTAATTCAAGCAGTTTCGTTTTACAAAGATAAGCTAGAGTGGCAAATTTTAGATGAAAGTATTGCTGAAGATTTTGCTTATTTAGGGAAAGTTCGTTCCGGTGAATATAGGATTACCAGTCGTGACTTGGCTGATAAAAATTGGATTGTTGCTTATTTAACTGATAATGGTCCGGTTTATTACTATGTTTATCATCGGGAAACGAAAGAAGCGAAGTTGCTGTTTAGTAGTCAACCAGAGTTGGAAGATTTACCTTTAGTCCCGATGCAATCTGTAGCATATCAGGCGCGGGATGGAATGACAATTCACGGTTATCTGACTTTACCTATGGGTGGGGAAACTCCGGTTCCCACAGTGTTGCTGGTTCACGGAGGACCTTGGGCGCGAGATACTTGGGGTTATAGTCCTACGGTACAATGGTTGGCGAACCGAGGTTATGCGGTGATGCAAATTAATTATCGCGGTTCGACGGGTTACGGGAAAGATTTCGTCAATGCAGCTAATCGTGAGTGGGCTGGGACGATGCACGATGATTTGATTGATGGGGTAAACTGGTTGGTTGACCAAGGTATTTCTGACCCGAAGAAGATTGCTATTATGGGTGGTTCTTACGGTGGTTATGCGACTTTGGTGGGGCTAACTTTTACACCAGATGTGTTTACTTGCGGTGTGGATATTGTCGGACCGAGTAATTTGATTACTTTAATGAAGAGTATTCCTCCTTATTGGAAGCCGATGATGGCGATGTTTCAGCATCGAGTGGGAAATTTGGAGACGGAAGAAGAGTTCTTGAAATCGCGATCGCCACTTTTCCAGGTTGATAAAATAGAGAAGCCTTTGTTAATTGGACAAGGTGCGAACGATCCGCGTGTGAAAGAAGCAGAAAGTGAGCAAATTGTCGAGGCAATGAAACAAAACGATAAGCCTGTGGAATATGTGCTTTATACTGACGAAGGACATGGTTTTGCGCGTCCGGAGAATCGTTTGCATTTTTACGCGATCGCGGAAGAATTTCTGGCAAAATATTTAGGCGGTCAATTTGAGCCTGTGGATAAAGTTGAAGGACATTCTGGTATTGTTCAGCGCTATCCAGATAACGATCATAACTAATTAGTTAGGGTGGGCTTTGCTCACCCTAATTTTTAGCAGTATCTTGTTATTATTTTACCGCATAAATGACAAATGAAGATGAAGTTGAACTGACGTTAGGAGGTCAGAAAAAGATATCGGTGAAGCTAATTAATTTTTTGCGCGATCGGGAACTAATTTTTACAGTTGATGGTCTACACTTAGTAAATAAATCTCCTTTGTAAATACCCGAAAAACCGTTGAGTCTGAATTTCCCAAGCTTGCAGCAACCTCAGCATAGCGTATATTTCCCCATGAACGTCGCCTACAGCCGCAAAAAAAGCTCTGAAGATGAATTCAAGATCAAAAGCTTCGATCTTTCGATCTTAGATAGATTGGTGATTGTTACTGCTTGATAACTCACTCACAGCGAAAATCTGAGTTCTTCAGGTTTAAGTTAAAAAAATTTGTTCTAAGATAGAAGAAGCAAGTGAACTTGTTAGTGGCAAAATCGACAATTAACTGAGGATTTTGTCTCGATCGTCAATCCCTCAACTTGGGTATGCGATCTTCAGGGTGGAATCTTGGTAAAAATATCAACTACCAAAATCCACAATATCTTTATGCACTACAACGAATTTTTAGCTCTTTATGCGGCTGGAAAAAAAGACTTTTGTCGCGCGAATCTGACTGGTACAAATTTAGTTGGAGCAGACCTCAATAATATTAACTTAAATGATGCTATTTTGTCTGGTGCTGATTTGTCTGGGGTTAATTTAACTAATGCTAGTTTATTTGGGGTTAACCTACGCGGTGCTAATCTGAGCAATGCTAATTTAAGTAATGCTGACTTACGCGGTGCTAATCTTTTTTTTGCGAAATTAAATAATGCTAATTTGCAAAATGTAAATTTATTTCGTGCAGATTTGTGCCGTGCAAATTTATCAACAAGTAATCTAACTCGTGCTAATTTAAGTAATGCTGATTTAAGTAGTGCTGATTTGAGCAATGCTTGTTTAGAAGCTGCTACTTTTTGTGATGCTAATCTTCGTGAGGCTAATCTTGATAGTGCTAATTTAAGTTATGCTAACTTATCTGGTGCAACTTTAATCCAAGCAATTTTTTGTCAAGCAAATTTACAAAAAGCTAACTTGAATTTAGCTAATTTAGCTTATGCGAAATTAACTCAAGCTGATTTGCGCTATGCTGATTTGAGTGATGCTAATTTAGCGGGAATTGATATGGATGAGCTTAATTTGTTGGGTGCAAAGTTAAGCGGAACAGTTCTCGATGCTAATCTTTTATTGCAAAAAAATGCTCGAAAAGTGATTGCTAGTCTTACTTAAATAGGGTTTGCTGAAAAAGTAGTTTAAAAAAGGAGCAAAAAGTTAATAAGTTAAAAAGTAAATTAAGTTATAACTCGATTTAGTTTTTTTCACTTTCTTCTTGATTTTTTGACCTTGACCTTTGTGGGAGAAACATAATGGGGGCTTACCCTGACTATTTTACTTTTCTCTTTCTTCAGTAAGCCCTAATTAACGATCGGATTCAGAGATAATTAACGATAATTAGTAAATTGTAAAGGAACAGGAAAATCTTCTTGCTTCAACAGCGTAATTACTTGTTGCAATTCATCTTTCGATTTACTGGTAACACGCACCGCATCACCTTGAATTGAAGCTTGAATTTTTTTGAAATTATCTCGAATCATTTTGCTAATTTTTTTAGCAAGTTCTTGACTAATACCTTTTTGTAACTTAATTTCCTGACGAACACGATTACCAGCCGCCGACTCAGCTTTGCCAAAATCAAAGATTTTCTGAGATAAACTCCGTTTAGCCGCTTTCGCACGGAGAATATCGGCTACAGCATTAAGAGTTAAATCGCTATCAGTATTGACAATAATTTTTTCTGGTTCCAACTCAACGGTAGTTTGAGTATTTTTCAAATCATAACGGCTTTTAATTTCGCGATTAGTTTGGTCAACAGTGTTAACCATTTCTTGATAATCAAAATCACTAACAATGTCAAAAGAAGAATTAGAAGCCATAAGTAATTATTAAACGTTGTTGTTCGAGAAAGAGAGAAAACGATTGACTTTTAGCGAGAAAAGCCAACCGCCTTACCCAATTAATTTTATTTATTTAGCTGTTGAGATTCAACAAGCTTAAGACAATTAGGGTAATACTAGAAAGGGAACCGATACCGAACATCAGCGATCGCCCCAAAGGAATATTGGCGATATAGAAAACTGAATAAAGCAATCTTGCCACCAAAAACGCTACCACAGCACCGAAACCTATTGACGAATCTACACCCGTCACGTATGCCATCAGCGCCGCAGCCGTAAAAATTATCAACGCTTCAAAGGAATTTTGGTGCGCCCAGGTTGCTCGTTGGGCATAATCTGGCAACTTGTCAAGCATGGCACGAGGAGTTGCCAAATACTCGTATCCTCCCTGAAAACGAGCATAAGCCACGACGAAAAAGGGAAAGTAAACTAAAAAAGCTGCTCCCGCGATCGCGTAGAGCGAAAGCTCCGGCATCGAGATACTCATTACCTAATCGAAATAGAATAACGTTACCAGTTTGCGTTGTTCCTCTGCTTCTGCACAAGTTTTCAGCAGCGTGTGGCTGTCGTGAAAAGCAAAACAAATCAATTGCTGACAGCGAGAAACAATCTCAGTGTTACACAAAGAACTAGCTTCTGCTAGCGAGAGGCGATCGTTTTCCGGTTTCTCTACCAGATGAATCACCTTTTCGAGTTGATCTCGCGACTCTCTCGGTTGGCGATCGAGACTTTGCGGCAAAATTACGGTTAATAAGTTAGCATTGGCACGCATAGCTCCCTTAATTGCCGCCGAATTCGTCCCTGATGAACCAGAAGTGATCAGACGATTACCTGCTAAAACTAGAGCATAGCTCATCATCTCAATCAAATTCTGATGGGTAATGGGAACATGGCGCGAACCTAATAAAGCAATCCGTTTTGAACCAGTTTGCTGAATAGTCGCCAGTTCCTGTGCCAATGTATCTATTTGTTGGATATCTGTTGGTTGACTCAAAGGCGATCGTACTTCGGTTTAGTGACCCAAGATATTTTAGCAGAACTTTACCGAAAAATTGCTACTTGGCGCGATCGTTTTTTGGATTCCCGCCCTAGAGAGAAAAAATTGGCTTTGGGTTTGCCTCTTGAGGAAATGATATGTTATATTGGTTGTTCGTGAGGACGTATAGCTCAGTTGGTTAGAGCGCCACGTTGACATCGTGGAGGTCACTGGTTCGAATCCAGTTACGTCCATTTTTTCTTAGGCGATTAGCTAATTTGTCGATATAATTTGAACAATAACTTTGCCGTTGGTTAACTTAAAATAACCATGTCTTTGCTACCTATAAAGCCAGTTTACGCTTTCTTTGGGCTTGATTTTTATTTAAATCCTACTAACCAAATTTTTCTCAAAGCGCAAATCAGCCAGAAGATCGGCACAAATTCAAATCTTCCCATGTCAGGAAGAGTTTCTCGAACAGAGATTTTACACTAACCAATCAATCATTACTGACTTTCTTCCAACCAGTTGAGTAAATCTTCAGTCGTAGTGAAATCCAACAACGCCTCTGCAAGTAATTCTAATTGCACCACTGACAACATTTCAATCCGTTGCTGCACAGAAGGCTCCAGCGTCCCCAGCCGCCGCGAAAGCTGACGGATGACCAGCCCTAAAGCCTGTTGTTTTAGTCCTTCCTCTCGTCCTTGTTGCAAACCTTGTTGCAAACCTTGTTGCAAACCTTGTTGTAAACCTTGTTGCAGTCCTCTTTGTACGCCTTTTTGGAGGATATCTTGATAAGTTACTGATTCTTCCATAATTTCC
>JAWQFW010000025.1:0-32936 GCA_035968095.1 Oscillatoria sp. PMC 1068.18 | reverse complement strand
TCCCCCATTTCCCCCATTTCCCCCATTTCCTCCATTTCCTCCTTGTCACCAGTCCCCAGTCCCCAATATTTTAGGTTGATAACGGGGAATTAAGGATTAAGGTTGGATTAAGCAAAGAAGCAAAAAGCCCCTTTTTTCTCAACTCCTGGCAGATTTTTCCTTTAAACAACTGAAGCATCGACAGAGAAGACAAAATCGTTGAAAGATAAATCTCCACCACCAGGAAGGTCTTCAAAACCAAAAGTATTGTCGCCGAGTAAACGTACATGGTCAATACCGTCTGGATTAGCTTCTGCGAAAGCAAAATAAGCAGAGTCTGTGTCACTATCAGCTAACAAATACGGTGCGTATAAGAAACCTCCGGATAAAATTGTCGTATCCGGGTCAATGCGGTCAAATTCAATAGCGCTATTGGCTAAAGCAGCTTCGCTATATCCAGCTTCTCCAGGGGCAATTTCTTGACCTGTGATGGGGTCTAAGACAGTCCCAGAGGTATCTTGAACGATATATAAGCCACCTCGGTTGTTCAGGGCTGCGTCTTGGGAAGCGACGATATCTGCGCTTACTGATTCACCTAATTGATCGCGAAAGTCAATTAAATCGAAAGTACCTTGTAAATCGCTACCGAGGGGGGCTTCTTCGTTGGTTATTGCAAAGCTAACTTGTACGTCATCGAAGTCTGCGTCACCACCGATGGGTGAGTCATCCCAGTTCAGGGTAAATTCACCAGCAGTTAGCTCGTCTAGCTGCAAGAAGCCGTCTGCGTTGTCGGCTGCACCAAAATAAACGTTTGGTGCTGTTGTCCCGGCTTCTAGGGCGTTTAAAACGGTATCTGTGTCACTGTTTTGGACAAGGTAGAAGCCAAAACTTTGGTCTGTGTCTAAGTTGAGAATCCGAGATTGTAATTCGCTGAAGATGTCGCCGCTAAAGAAATCTTTGGATTCATTGGAGAGTAGAGAAGCGATCGCTTGTGACCTTTCTAAGGCTGCTTCGGTATAGCCTGTTTCTCCGGGGGCAATTCCGTCGATTGTCCCTTCGTCATCATCGACGAAATACAAGCCAATTTCGTTGACAAATCCGGCATCGCTGGAAACTGTAAATTTCAGGTTAACGTTGTCTTCGTCACCAGCAAAGCTGAAAATATTGTTATCGCTAGGGCTTTCGAGGCTAACTGTTTCAACTACGTTGGTGAGATTAACTGTAATTTCGGCGGTGTCGGTTAAGTTTTCGGGGTCGGTGACGGTAACTTCTAAATCAAAGCTGGGTGTCGTCTCGAAGTCAAGATCCCCGGTGTCAGCGACGGTAATTGCCCCTGTTTCGGCATCAATTGTAAAAGCATTGGTTCCATCTGCGTCAGGATCGAGATTTCCGCCAGTAATTGCGTAGCTGAGAGTCCCGTCTCCGTTGGGGTCAACTGCGGTTACGGTTCCTACGGAGGTTCCTACAGCGCTATTTTCAGCGATGGTGAAAGTTGCATCTTCGGCTACGGGGGCTTGTCCCTCAATGGTGTCGTCTCCGAAAACGAAATCGGTTGCGTCGAGTTCGTCGGTGAAGTTTTCGAGGATTGCGAGTTCTGTACCATCGCTAGTAGAGATGACGGTATTACCGTTTTCTTGGGTAATATTCAGGTCGTCAAACTCAGCGACATCTGGTTCTAATCCAGCGATTCCGAGAACGTCTTCATCAGGGGTAAAATCGGTAACGATGTTCGCGGAAGTTGGTAATTCGGCGGTAGCTAGCCAAAACTGGTCAGCACCCACACCACCTGTGAGTGTAGCATCACCAGAACCAGCAAAAAGGCGATCGCTACCTTCTCCCCCAATTAATTCGTCGTCGCTACCAGCAACGAGAAAGTCGTCACCTTCTCCACCGTCGAGTTGATTACCTCCCGAACCAGATCTGCCTTCGAGGGTATCATCACCTTCGTCACCGAAGAGAAAGTCACCTGAACCTGCAAATAACTCGTCGTTACCCGCACCCCCTCTGAGGGTATTATCCCCTGAACCGCCTGCGGCATCTAAGATATCGTCTCCTTCTAACCCAAATAATTCGTCCCCTGTACTTTCTGCAAATAATTCATCGCCGTTCGCAGTACCGTTGATAATTGCCATGCAGTTTTCTCTCCTCTGTTGTTGAAAATAAGCAGTTATGGTTAAAGTAAGCTTTTCGCTTCGTCGTGTTTAAGTTTACTTCCTTTAACAATATCTTCTTGTTGCAGATTAAAAATTACGGAGTAAGTTCGAGCGATAAGCCTTCGGCATAGTGCTACCGCGCTAATCGCGCCAATTAGCAAAATACACTCACTATTCGTAGAGAGTAACTGAATTTCAACCCTGACGACAAGTTGAACCTTGTTTTTTCCGGGGAAAAACTAAATTTTTGCTTCGGTGTCGGTTTTTCTGACTTAATTTTCTCACTTAATTAGTTATTTCAGACATTATTTTCACGCAGTGAATTCAACCAAGATTTTGGGTAAAGTTACGAACAGATGATTTTTGATCTTAACTGAGTGTCTCGCTCACTCGTCGAAAATTGTCACTTGAAAAACAAATTAAGCTTACTTAAATTGAAAGACTGGTTCCCCAGTCTCTCAATTCAAGAAAAATGTGCTAGTTAGTGCAATTTAAACAATCACAGAAGCATCGAAAACAAAGTTGGCTGCACTAAGATCGTTTTCACTAACACCTATGAAAGTAGCTAAGTCTCGATCGCCAAAGCTCACAGTTGTGTTACCATCAACTTCACTCAAATCAAGGTCATCAAAGCTATCCAAACCAGCAAATGTACCGCCAATACCAATCACATCTAAACCTGCTTCAAAGTCGGTAATTTCGTTCTCTGCGTCGGCAAATTTACCGCTAGAAGCAAGCCAGAATTGGTCAGCACCTTCGCCCCCGGTAATTACATTATCTCCCCCTGCGGTAACAAAGAACTTATCAGCACCTTCACCACCAACTAAGACATCTCCGGTTCCCAGGATAAAGGTATCATCACCTGCGCCGCCGTAGAGACGATTATCGCCACTACCAACAGTTGCATCGAGAGTGTCGTCACCTTCACCACCAAAAAGACGGTCATTAGTACCAGCATAAAGTTCGTCAGATCCTTCACCACCGTAGAGGCGGTTTCCACCTTGACCAACGCTCGCATCAAGGATATCATCACCTGCGTCACCAAAAAGGCGATCGCCCTTTCCAGCGAATAACTCATCACTGTCGCTACCAGCATACACTCGGTTACTACCTTGACCGCTAAAAGAAACTGAAGAAGTATCGACAAGATCCTCACCTTCTCCAGTAAAGATTAACTCCTTCGTCCCATCAGCATCGCCCGCAGCTACGTCTATTTCGTCATCTTCGGTACTACCGAAAATATTCTCAGTTGCTTCTGTCGGGATAGCCAAAAGTAACTGACCACCTTCAACAAAAGCGCCATCATAGTAAACATCTTCGACGCTTGCGCCATCTTCCCCACGACCGACAATATTACCACCTTCTTCGATCGCATCCCGAATACTATGGGCTTGTACATCAAGCAGATAAGAACTCCGACCAGGTAAAACCTCAGAGTCAATTTCAATAATTCCCGAAGACTCCCAATCACCATAATCAGTATCAACCGAAGAATCTAAAGATTGATTGAGTTCGCCGATAAAGGTAATTTCGTCATCCAGTTTACCTTCATTGAGAGCAATATTATACGAAAGAATCCGACCATTACGTTCTTCACCCTCACGACCAACTGGCGGTTCTCCAAATAAGACATCCGCACCGAAAGCCGTCCGATCTTCCTGGATAATTACATTACCGTTGCTATCCACAACCATATTGTCGTAGCTAACTCCGGTATCAGGTCCACCTTCTAACAAAAACTCAAATGTACCATCGGCGGTAGGATCTTCTGGATTTAGTGTAAAACGGAATAACTTACCGAAAGGATCGTCTGTTAGCGAAGGGTCATCTGTTTCCTCAAAAGGATTACTCGGATCGCCAATTTCGTCAGTTCCCGTGCTTGTCCAGTAAAATGTTCCTGGGTTATTGGGGTCTTCGTTTAAATCTTCGGGACGACGGAAATTAGTTGAAACTACATCTAAATTATCAACAACTCCATCATTATTAAAGTCTCCCAGACCGTCGCTAGTTCCGTCTCCATCAAAATCGCCACCAAAAGCAGCTTCGTTGTTAACATAATCGCTAAGAACATCTGGGTCAGGATTGAGGGTAATTGCATCAGGAATTAGTACCCAACGAGCAATTAATTCCTCGTTTTCAGGCATATCTGATAAAGGAAATGCTTCCCCAGTCTCAGGGTCTACAACTTGCAAGACAAACAAACTATTAGTTGTGTCGTTCAAACCATTAGGATCTGCTGCGGTTTGTTCCCCGACATACATATAAATTTCACCGTCGCCGTTGTCTTCGGTAGCAAGGATTACGGTGGTGTCAGAATTGGTGGCGCGATATTCACTAGCAGCATAAACTTGCTCTTTGGAATAAACTCCGAGTCCGCGAATTGGGCTAGCAGTTCCATCCGGATAAACAGCAATTCCTAAGCCATCACTTGTTTCTTCTGGTGCGAAATAAATTGGAATTGAACCACCATTTTCGTCTACGAAACCTTGGGCGGCTAAATAACCGGAACAAAAACGAGAGAAGTTCTCGTGTCCTGTCATTTCCAAGACGTTACCGTTGCTATCTTCGTAGTCACCAGTGTCGGTGTTTAAGGAATAAATAACTCCGTCAACATCAACGTCTTCGATGAGGTTTTTCCCGCCAACTATGTCCCAGTTTTCGTCGAAAACAAATAAGGAAACCCTCGCACCGTTAATGACTTCGCCCTCGGTTTCTCCTGCGTTAATTCTGCCATCTCCATTGGCATCATTTACAGTGATATTGCCATCAATGCTAGAGTATACACCAGTGGAAATTTCATGGTTCATCCAGACGTAGTTAAGTCCGTTGATTTGGGTATGTCCTAAACCATCGGGAATTCCCGCCATTGCGTAATTTTCTGTGGCGCTAGTGGTGAAGTTACCAAATTCTCCTTCGAGTAAGGGAATTTGGTCTCCTACGGTTAGTAACGGAATATAGTCGTATTGGGGATTTACACCTGTTACAGGATCGATATCGTTGACGTTGACAACGTATTGTGTTGCTGAAGTTTTGCCGCTAATTACCATAATATTGTCTGGAAAAGTTACAGAGTTCTGGTGTATTTGTGGAGCAAAATTTTTGCAGAAGTAGGTTTTTTCGACGCTTTTTTTCAGGTAAATTTTCTCTTTTTGTTTAGATATTGAGGAGAAATTACCAAGCTCAAGTTTTTACTCATGAAGTTGGCGACAATAACCTACTGTCTATGTTTTGCCATAAATAGTGTTTCAGAGTTAGGTTAAGTGAAAGTTATTTTAAATTTAAAAACATACTTAGCTTTGCTTATAATTTTGTTAACAGGCTGTTCTTGATGATAGTAGATGATGTTGCAGGTAACGTCTCTAAAGAGCCGCAATAATTTAAATCTTTCTTTTTCATGATTATTATTTAGTTGATATTACCTTGATGTTCGCATTTGAAACCTTTTTCGCGCCATGCTTGCAAATTGACATTTTCTAATTTGCTTATTTGCGAACATTCAGGTTGAATAAAGGGACTGAGTATTGCCCAAAAAAAGCTCCGAGTAACGTCTAAACTGGTTTTGATTATTGATTCATTGTTACCAGGAATTCCTTCTTCGGTAACTACATCGGTTTCTACCCAGATCCCACGAGCGCCGCAGAGAATTTTTGCCATCCATAAAGCTCTGGGTAAATGAGTTTCGGAAGTTATTAATTTAACTTTTTTGACTCCCCACTTGCTTAAAATAGGCACACTGTAATAAAAATTGCCGAAAGTATTGGTTGCACAATTTTCTAACCATACTTGTTCTTTCGGTGCTTGCTCTCGTTCAAAAATTAACCAGATGCAAGGGTCGGGAGAACCACTGGAAATTAAAATTGGTAAGTTGGGGTTTGCTTTCGCTATTTGGGCGAGGTAAATTTCGCGACGGATGCTTCCTCCGAGTTCAAAAAATGCTCCGACGGGGGCGGAGGCTGCTGCTTGTAATTGTAACGCGATCGCCAAACACCAGCCGAGAAAGAACAGTCCAATACTACTGATGATAGCTCGACGCAGAATTTGCCATTTGTTTTTACGTTCTTGATTTTGCTGATTTTTCTTGATAATCACTGAATAAGACCTAATTTCGGAGATTTTTGCGAAAAATTAAACTGATTTATTGACGAATTTTGCTTCGCACTTGAAGTTTTTGGGAAATTTTCTTTCTTAAGGTTTGTGTAATAGTTGTTAAATTTGTATAATGATTTTAGTTTAGCAAAAAAAGCAAATATTCGAGTTATTACTACTCCGAATTATCACTGAATTTAGTAGTAATAATAATTTCATTCAATTAGGTGTTATTCCGAATTTACGTTTTTGAAAATGTGAGTCAATATTGGAGATAACAAACAAAAGCGTTTAGGGATCAATCCCCGAAATAACAATGAATAATCAATCAATCTTAAAGATAGCTTTTACCACAGCGAGTTTCGTCGTAGTAGCTAGTTTCTACATTCCTACGGCTGCCTTTGCACTAATTCCTGATCCAGTTGATGTTACTAATACAGTTGATGCTTTGGTGGAAGCTACTGTTGATGGAGATATTAACGCTGTAGTAGAAGAAACCACAGAAACAGATGTAGGAAATCTTGGTGGTGCTTCAACTGACTCTCAAACCGAGGCTCAAGTTAACGATCTCCATGATGCCGATTTATCTTCTCTAACGGATCTTGATAATCTGATTAATACTGATGGCGAACTTAACGTTACCGCAGAAGTTGACGAAGACGGAATTCAAGTTGACGCAGATGCTGACTTAGGAGTAGCAGTTGGCGATCTTGCCGAAGTCGGTATTTGTTTAGATGCTAGTGCTTCGGTTGGTAGTCCTGATGGCAGTAGTTTAGCTGATTGTAGCGAAGAACCGCCAGTGCAGTCAGTTCCAGAGCCAACAGCGATCGCGTCTTTGCTACTTTTGGGAGGTTTTTTCTTAGCTCGTCGTCACCGCGATCCACAAACGGCTGAAGCTCAAAGGTAGGTAACTGGGGACTAGAAATTAGGATTCCGTCACCAGTTAACAAAGGATTGTGGGTGGGTCGTGTCCACCTACTTCCCTCAACATTGTAACAAAGCTTTAATACTAATTTTGTGCAGGTTGCGCTAAAGTAACAATCGTACTCAGCACAGCTAAAGCAACCCGCAATGAGTCCAACCCGGAAAGCATCTACCAAAATGGTCGCGAAAGCAAGTAGCAGCAGTCCTCATGAGGATTACCGCAAGCTGGATATAAACAAGCTTACGCCGATGTTACAGCATTATGTGGAGGTGAAGGAACAGTATCCGAATGCTTTGCTGCTGTATCGGGTGGGTGATTTTTTCGAGTGCTTTTTTCAAGATGCGGTGACGATCGCCCAAGTGTTAGAATTGGCGCTAACTTCCAAAGAAGGTGGGAAGGAAATTGGACGGGTGCGAATGACGGGCGTACCGCATCATGCTTTAGACAGATATACAACGCTGTTAGTCGAAAAAGGTTACGCGATCGTGATTTGCGATCAAGTCGAAGATGCGGCAACGGCGGCGGCTGAAGGCAGAATGGTGCGTCGGGAGATTCAAAAGTTATTAACTCCGGGTACACTTACTGACGATCAAATGCTTTCCCCGCGACGAAATAATTTTTTAGCGGCGGTAGTAATTACGGGAGAACATTGGGGTTTAGCTTATGCAGACGTTTCTACTGGGGAATTTTTTACAACTCAAGGACAAGATTTAGACACCCTGGCTAACGAGTTGTTACGTTTGCAACCATCAGAAATTTTAATTCCAACTAATGCGCCCGATGTGGGTGCTTTGTTGCGTCCAGGAGAGCGATCGCCAAGCATACCAGATAGTTTACCAGATTCGTTTTGTTATTCGCTGCGATCGCAGAAACATTTTACCCAAGTTCAAGCTAGAGAAAGATTATTAGCTAAATTCAAAGTGCGATCGCTCGAAGGCATGGGTTGCGAAAATCAAATTTTCAGCATTCGCGCCGCAGGTGGTTTATTAGAATATCTCGAAGATACCCAAAAAGCTTTTCAAGTTCCCCTCCAACCTTTACGCACTTACGCCTTAGCTGATTATCTCATTCTCGATCGCCAAACCACACGCAACCTCGAAATTATTCAAACAGTCCGCGATAACACTTTTTATGGTTCCCTTTTATGGGCTTTAGACCGAACTTCTACCGCAATGGGAGGTAGGGCTTTACGACGTTGGTTACTCCAACCTTTACTCGATATTAAAGGCATTAACGCCCGCCAAGATACAATTGCAGAATTAATTTCTCAAACTTCCCTGCGCCAAGATTTACGTCAGTTACTCAGAGAAATATACGACATCGAACGCCTCACCGGAAGAGTTGGTTCCGGCTCCGCAAATGCACGAGAATTATTAAACTTAGCTAATTCTTTAGTCAAATTAACCGAATTAGTCGAATTAGCTGCTCGTGGCACTTCCCCTTATTTAAGAGCATTGCAACGTATTCCCCCCGAATTAGAACAACTCGGACATCATGTTATCGATCACTTAGTTGCAGAACCTCCCCAACATCTCAAAGATGGTAATATAATTCGTGAAGGAATTAGTGCCAAACTTGATGCCCGACGCAAAGAACTCGAAGCAGACCAAAAATGGATCGCCGAACTAGAAGTACAAGAAAGAGAACGAACTGGTGTTGCTAAATTAAAAGTAGGCTATAACAAAACCTTTGGCTACTACCTTAGTCTGCCTCGTTCCAAGGCAGAATCAGCACCAGAAAATTATACCCGTAAGCAAACTTTAACCAACGAAGAAAGATATATTACTTCGGAATTAAAAGAAAGAGAAACGCGCATTTTAACCGCTAAAGACGACTTAAATCAAATCGAATACGAGATTTTTTCAGCATTAAGATCGGAAGTAGCCGAAGCAGCCCAAAAAATTCGCAACGCAGCCAAAGCAGTTGCCGCTATTGATGTACTTGCAGGGTTAGCAGAAGTTGCAGTTTATCAAGTTTATTGTCGCCCGGAAATGACCCCCGGACGAGAAATTGCGATTAGCGATGGGAGACATCCCGTAGTCGAACAATCTCTCGGTACGGGAATGTTTGTTCCTAATTCTACCGAAATGGGTCGAGTGGATAATGAGCAGCCAGATTTAGTGATTCTCACCGGACCAAATGCGAGTGGGAAAAGTTGTTATTTGCGTCAGGTAGGTTTAATTCAGTTAATGGCGCAAATTGGCAGTTTTGTCCCCGCGACAGCAGCGAAGTTGGGAATTTGCGATCGCATTTTTACTCGTGTCGGTGCAGTAGACGATTTGGCTACGGGTCAATCTACTTTTATGGTCGAAATGAATGAAACTGCGAATATTCTCAATCATGCTACCACAAAATCTTTAGTTTTGCTCGACGAAATTGGACGCGGAACGGCAACTTTTGACGGACTTTCGATTGCTTGGGCGGTTGCGGAATATCTAGCTAATGAAATTACTTCTCGGACTATTTTTGCTACTCACTATCACGAATTAAATGAGTTAGCTTCGATTTTGGAAAATGTGGCTAATTATCAGGTGACGGTAAAAGAATTACCCAATGAAATTGTCTTTTTGCATCAAGTTCGTCCTGGTGGTGCAGATCGTTCTTATGGTATTGAAGCAGGGCGTTTGGCTGGTTTGCCGAGTTCGGTGATTAAGCGGGCTAAACAAGTGATGAGCCAGATTGAACAACATAGTAAAATTGCGGTAGGATTGCGATCGGGGATTGGGGAAAATGAGTTTTGAGTTGGTTTTAGTTATCGATAGAAAGTTATTTTCTCGCGCTAAGACGCAGAGACGCAAAGAGAAGCACGAAGGATGGTTTTCTTGGTTGGGAGTGGGGCTTTTTTTGACTGTTTTGTTTTCGGGTGGTGTGAGTCAAGCGCAAGCAATTACCGAAGCAGAAATTGAGTCTTTAATTCGACAGCTACCTGCAAGGAGGGAAGAGTTAAATCGTTCGGTGCAAAGGCAAAGATTAGAAAATTTAATTCGGGAAGAATCGCCTTTGTTATATTATTTTTTGCAGTTACAACAACCCCAAGAAAGAAATTTGCAACAGGAAAGTGAAGCGCAAATTAGGTCAATTTTAGAACGTCCTCCGTCTCTTCAACAGCAAATTTTGCAGCAACAAATTGAGGAAATTGAAAGAAATAGCGGTAATTCTTCGGAATCGCTGGTTGTTTTTTGAGGAATCAATGTTGTTAATGCTCTATCGTGTATCAGAGCCGGAATACTCACGACAAGACATAGTGTAATACCAATTTGCTTTATCTACCCTACATTAAATTGTGTAGAGACGTTACATGCAACGTCTCTACAAGTCTGTGTCTGTAGCATTAGTTTATGTAAATAGTATAACTAGGGTGTCGGTAAGTTTGTGGCAAAAAGTAACTAATTATGGAGTGGGATATTGTGCTATAATTTTCTTTAAATATTGTCTATAAAACATCAGTAATGGCTAGTATTATTCTTCAAGTTGATGAAAAAATAAAATTAGCATTTGAACAAGCGAACCCTGAAACTCAGAAACAGTTAAGCGAGCTTGTGCAATTTTTTTTTAAAAAGAAGTTATCCAGCAAAAGTTTGACTGAAGTGATGGCAGAAATTTCAGACAAAGCACAACAAAGAGGCTTAAACCCAGAAATTCTGCAAGAGATTTTAGCAGAAGACGATGACAAATAGATTTGTCGTAGATACGAATGTTTTAATTAGTGCTTTACTTTTCAAATCGTCAGTTCCATTTCGCGCGATCGCATTAGTAGAAAAGCAAGGAATCATTTTATATTCTGAAGCAACTTTAAAGGAATTAGAACGAGTTTTGAATCGTTCCAAGTTTGACAAGTATCTTTCTCAGGAAGAAAGACAAGTTTTTCTGCTTAAATTTATCGCTTCATCTCAGTTAGTTAATATTACAGAAACAATTGCTGTTTATCGAGATGAAAATGATAATAAATTTTTAGAGTTGGCTATTAGTGGCAATGCCAATGTTATTGTTACAGGAGATTTAGATTTGTTGGTATTAAGTCCATTTCAAGGAATAGAAATTATCACTCCAGATGGGTTTATTGAGAAATTTGCTGAATAAATACCTTAAATCTCCTCTAACCAGGTTTCAATCGCAGAGATTAGATTAGGTTGCTCCGGGAAAAGCCTTTTAAAGGAGCTTCTAGGGGGTCGTTAGTGAGAAAGGTAATGACAATGACCTCAATGAGGTTTGATCGAATTTGCAACACTTTGGGACGGTTGAAGGTTGGGGTGATGCTATGCTCTAATTAATGAGAAAATAAAATGACCGATTAAGTATAAAAACCTGTGATGAATTTAACGACTGACTTGCTAAACCGTATTACTCAAACTCCCGGTCAATGTGGTGGTCGTCCCTGTATTCGAGGGATGCGAATTCGCGTTACTGATATTTTAGAAATGTTAGCAGAAAATGTTAGCGTTACTGAAATTTTAGAGGACTTTCCCGATCTAGAACTAGCCGATATTCAAGCTTGTTTGCTCTTTGCAGCACGACGATCGCCCGTTGAAAAAGTTAACTGATGACAAAACTTTACTATCGCGGTATGGCAGATCAAAATGGTAAGCCTAAAATAGGTCGTAGTGCTAGATTATTAGGCGTTGGGAAAGAGTGGATTAACTTTATCTATTATAGGAGTTTCTAATAATGGTATGGCTCTTCAGTTTATCAGCAGAATGTGGCTCTGAGGAAAGGAAAGTTAATCAATTTGCCCAACACGTTGAGGGAAGAGAATGGCTACTCTCAAATCGTCGCCAGTGCCAATGTCGTACAGACACTTTTCAAGATATAGAAGAAAACTGGTGGTGTCGAGTTTATCCTAATAATACGAGTGAAGTGGGAATTGATAGTCATGAAAGTGCTTATGTAATGACAGAATTAGGGATTTTACTTTATCAAACTCTACGATTTGCCCCTCCGTTTCGCTATGCTTTAGTTGGTGTTGAAGTTGATGAATTTAGAACCTATAGCGAACTAATTGAGGATTTGTCTAACTTATCTATCCCAGGATTAGTTTTAGCCAAAGAACTTAATGAGGAACTAGAAACATTACCACTTTTTCAACCATTTAGCCCTAGTTATTTTTGGCAACCATACGAGGGTGAAGTCTATAATCCATTGAGTGCATCCCCAGACTTAAACAACAAGTTAAAAGAACTTTTGGTCGTAAGTTGAGATCGTTAAAGCATCGTCCGATTAAAGGGTTGGAGAATTTCGCTGGCAAAAAATAAGGAATTTAGGTCTGATTCTGAGAGATGTTCTGGGGTTAGTTGGTTTTGCTGTTGATTGATAGTTTTAAAGGTTTCTATCATCAGATAAATTTGCTCGATTTGTTTTGGGGTGAGTCCGGTGATATCAAAAGTTTGAGTCATTTTTTAGTTGGGGGCTAGGGGTTGCTGACATTTTAGCTAATTTTGCCGCTAAGGGTCAGAAAGCGGGTTTCTTGGCTGCTTACATCTCCTCTAACCAGGTTTCAATCGCAGAGATTAGATTCGGTTGATTAGGGGGAAAGCCTTTTAAGGGCGCTTCTAGGGGTTCCTCGGTTAACCAGGAAATGGCTACAGTGTCGGTGAGTTTGTGGCAAAATGCAATTAATTCTGGGGTGGGATGTTCGCATTCTGTTAGCAGCAAGTTGAGTTTGGGTAGGTTGAGAGTGAGTTTGAGTTGCTTGAGGCTGCGGCGAAGTTGGGCGAGTGTGGTAACTTCGGGATAGAGTTCGTTGGGAAGGGCTTTTTCCCAGATGAGTTCGCAGAGGATTTGGGCGATTTCGCTTTCGCGGGTTTCGGTTGCGAGGATTTGGGCGTTGAGGCAAAATATCGGTAGGTTTTGCAGTTGAGTTTCCAGGCTGTCAACTGTTGAATTATGCCCCACTGGAGTTTGTTCTGTGACTTCGGGATGGGGCGTTGTGGGGGGATGATGCCATGCTTGATAAAATTCCGGATAGAGGAGATTTTCGGCGCAGTTCCAAACGACTTTGTAGCATTTATCGAATCGGTCAAAGTTGTTTTGGTAAACTTCATCGCTGAGGTTGTCTTTTAAGGCAGAGACAACTCCTGCATATTGTTGGGGTGTGGTGAGGATTTCCCCTAAACTATATGCCGCCTTCCTCCGGGTATCTTCAGACTCAGTAGAGGCAATAACTTTGACCAACCCCGCGATCGCCTCTGGGTTGCCTTGTCCGATTTTCTCTAAACTCCATACCGCCTGCCTCCGGGTAGCTCTATCCTCAGTAGAGGCAATAACATTGACCAACGCCGCGATCGCCTCTGGGTTGCCTGGGTCGATTTCCCCTAAATTATATGCCGCCTGACTCCGGGTAGATTCATCCTCAGTAGAGGCAATAAGATTGACCAACGCTGCGATCGCCTCTGGGTTGCCTGGGTCGATTTCCCCTAAAATCGATGCCGCCTGCCTCCGGGTATATTCAGAGTGAGTAGTGGCAATAACTTTGACCAACCCCGCGATCGCTTCTGGGTTGCCTGGGTCGATTTCCCCTAAACTCTCTGCCGCCTGCCTCCGGGTATATTCATTTGGGCAATGGTCAAGAATATCAATTAGTGCGGAAATCGCCAGGGGTCGAATGGTTTCGGGTATCGCCTTTCTCGCGGCTTCTTTAATTTGGTCGAGAAAAATTTGCCACTCTTGCTTTTCAATATTGAAATCATTAAACCCCCACTTCACTACCTGGCGAACAATCTCAGTCACCAGGGAACAAGCTTTAAATTCATTAATTCCTGCTGCTGCCAGAAAATAGGCTTGATGCTCATAAAAACCTCTACCATTATGATGTTCTAATTCTGTAAATCCATCTTCAAACTCAACTAACGCCCGAATAAATTCCTCTTTTTTCTCATTGCCAATATCCTGTCCCAACCACAACAAAATCACTTGCTTCCACTGCGGTGCAAAAATCCGATATTTCTTCCCCTCCACCGGACAATCTACATGATCCTTCGGTAAAAAATAATCCCAATCCGCCACCGCCAAGGCAGCAAAATACTCCTGAAACGTGGCATGATAAAACGCATAAACCGGATCTTCGGGTTCATCGGCATCGACTCCCACCTCATTCAACCAACCCAACCTTAACGCCGTGTCTAACAGCGAATTATCGCCCCGTTTCCCCAAAGATGCACAAACCAACCGATGAGTTAACCGAAACCTGGTTCCCTCTCCATCGAGGGATGCTTTCGCTAATTCTCCTAAACCTGCATTCAAATGTTGCTTTTCTGCCTCTGTCACCGGAAACGCTTCTTTTTTCCAATCATAAATATAGTTAACAAACTTCTCATACAACTTGGCTGTGGTATCGGGCAAATCTCCCTGTCTCCCTTGCCAAATCGACGATAATAACGTTAACCGGAGGGGATTGCGGCATAAATCTTTAATTCGTTCTTTTCCTGGGGCTTGTAGTCCCTCCCACAAGGATTCTGCTAACGTGACTTTCTCTCCTTCCCCCGACACACCGCCAAACCACCGTTGAACAAACTGCTGCATTTGTTCATCCTGAAACGGTTGGGTGAGATAGGTTTGAAACCCCTGTAACTGGGTGGGGTTCGCTTGCCACAAATTCAAGCGACAGGAGATAATTAACTGAGCTTGTGTCACCCAACCTTGCAACGATAAGGATTGTCTGGCTGTCTCGCTCATCTCATCCAAACCATCCAAAAGCAACCAAACTCCACCCCCCTTAAATTTTTGCTCCCAGTCGGCTTTTATTTCCTCTCTGGCAAACATCAAAGCATCTTTGAGCCAAATTTGTGGTAAATAGTCGCTCAAGCGCTGTCCACCTAAATTTCGCAGGGGTATCCAAATCACCAAATCATCAGTTTCTTGTAATAACCAAAACGCCAATTTCTGCAATAAAGTTGTTTTTCCTGCACCCGGTTCCCCAATTATCGCCAGATTTTTCTCAGTTCGTTTGCTAATAACTTCATCGAGAAACTCCTGATAAGCAAAACGTTTTTCTACTTCTTGTCGGGTGTAAAATTCTGAACTACGATCTGGATTGAGGTCGTCTTTGTGTTGTTCGTGACGCTGGGGTTTCGGCTTCACCAACGCCAAATCAATAAATAATTCTTCCTCAATTAAATTCCGATTAAACTGAGCCTTTAATAAACTATTACTACTTAAATGAGTCTGCTTTTTCAACATCCGACGGCAGACATCTTGCCATTCATCGATGACATATTCCACGGAAAAACCCGCAATTTCTCGACCAATGAGGCGCTTTTTGATTTGCTCATACCCGGTTTGGGAACTCTCCACAATGATAATAATACTGCCTTCCTCGACAGTAATGGAGAGGCTATCATCTTTGAGCAGTTTTTGCAAAGATTTAGTAATTGCAGCGAGTTCCTGTTGTGCTTCTTGATAATTTCCCTTGAGTCCTAAAATGCAGCGCTTTCTTGTCTTACTTTTCTCATATAGATCCAGCAAGAACTGGTACAAAATTAGCAGCTTACCGCGAGATTTATTTTGTAGTGCAGGGCAATCTTTTGCAAATTTTTTATAAATTTCTTGCATTCGCTTGGTGACAGCCTCTTGACCAATTTGATATTTCTTATCAGAAATACCTTCGTTGAGTACCTGAGTGAATTGGGCTTCATTTTTAAGATAACGCTCTTTTTCTGGGAAGCGCTTCAATAAAGTTTCTTTCTCCTCTTCAGAGAGACAGTATTTGTCTGCTTGTTCTTTGAGAAAGTCTTGCCAATCCACGACCATGCTCTTGACTCCATGCACTCTTTTTATAGTTTAACTAATTAACTAAAAATGGCAACTAAAAGTCTTGAATTATAAGGGTTTACACTACTTTCCACTTTATTCCACTTCCCGTTCCAATTCTCTTGTTTCAAATCTCAATAGTCTAGGTTTTGTCCTCAATAAAACCTGGTATAGATGGATACTCAACATAATCGCATTAAACAACAGCAACAAGCGTTACAACAACAACGGGAAGCTTTGGAAAATGCTTATGGCAATTTTGTTGAACCTCATGTAAATCAATGGATGGAAATCAACACGCAAATTTTAGCGGAGGTTCCGGTTACATATTCTGGTTTTCACTATGTGTCGGGATGGTTATTACTGACGGTTTTGTATTGTGTGTGGATGCGCTTGAAAAGGTAAGTTAAAACATAATAATTTTGTCCAAATCGTCGAGTTGCGTAGTGCATCAAATTTCTCGACATTCCCCAGCTTGAAATTCGGCAACTGCTTCTCGCGTGAATACTTCTAATTTATCGTCTGCTATATCTTGTTGTAACTGCTCGTCCCAGCGTTCATAATCTAGGTCGAAGAACCATTGTTTCAGTTTCTCAAATTCGTGGGCTGGAAGCGAGAGAATTGCAGATTCAATTTGTTCTAGCTTTGACATATTTAGTTTGTCCCTCTCTATTTTGTCTTGCTTGATAAAATTATAGCTTGGCTGGAAAGGGAAAATAGATAATGATTGAGAGTAGGTCAGCGAAGTGAGGTTTTGTCAATGAGTACATTTCATGATGTAGTCGAGGTAATCAAAGAACTTTCTCTGGATGAAAAACAGGAAATTCAATTGTTATTGCAACAGTATATTCGTGAAGAACGTCGCGAGGATATTTTTGAGAATTTCCAATTAGCGCAGTTGGAAGAAAAAGCAGCTAAAATAAAGTTTTCTAATCAGATTGACGAGTTAAGACAAATGCTTTAAGAAATAATTGCGAAAGCTGTGAAGCTGGTGAAGTAGTATCCTGAAGGAACAAAGACTAACTAACTGCGTCACAAGACGCAATAGGGGAAGCAGTAACAAAGCTTAAATTTGCAAGCTAATAGGGGATAACAGCTATGTCAGTAAATAAATTAAGAACCGCGATCGCCTTTTCTCTTGGTGTCACAATGATAGTGGGTAGCGGTAGCACAACTACAGTCTTCGCTCAAGCAAGCAACGATGCACCAGATATAATTATCGATACAGACTCTGGAAATACTACCACGAACAACACAAACACCTCCTACGAAGTACCGAGATTTACCTGTGAGTCAAGTAACGGTCAACCTACGGTAATGTATCAACCAGATAGTCAACCAGGAGAGAAATATCCTTGGGCTGTTCCGGTAAGATTAGGAGGAGGGTGGACAGAAGCACGACGTTGTGATGAAATTGCTCGTCGTTTGGAAGCTTACCGCTCTGATAATATGATGGAACTGAGTACGCGCAAGGAAGGTAACTACGATATTGTTTGCGTAACTTCCCAAGTAGTGCCAGCTTGTCGCATTGTCTTTACTGTACCACCGGGACAGAATCCTTGGGCGGTGCGCGATCGCGTTTTCCAAAATCTCCTCACTGCTAATAGCGGTGATTATACTCAAGGAGTTGTCACCTATAGCGGACAAAATAGCATTGAAGGACTCTTAAGAGGTAATTCTGCTCAACCTGCAAATATTGATTTACGTCCCTTCCTTGATGCTAATGACGGTGGTACAGCTACCAGAATTGATGATTCGGAAACGACTAACGCTACTGAACCTGAAGTTAATAATACCTCGAATTCGGAGCCAGAAATAGAACCAGAACCAACAAATACTTCTAGCGAAAATCGTCCTCGCAATGTACGCGATTTGCTAGACTCTATTTTACGTCAAACGATTAACAACAATCGCTTACCGTTTTAGGCTCTCTAATTATTGAAAAAATACCCCCTAAAATAAATAGGGGGATTTTGTCGATTTGATGCGAGTATTATGAAAAGCAATTAAACGCGAGATCCTCTTTGAACAGAGTTGAAATCTCGCGACAAAATCAATTATACTTTCGCAGGAATCTTCGTATCTACAGAAGTTTTCCCATTAGAAGCAAGATTTTCTCCTTCAATAAAAGAACGTAGCATCCAAGCCATTTCTTCGTGTTGTTCCATCAATCCAGTGAGAAAATCTGCTGTACCTTCGTCGCTATACTTCTCGCTACAACTACTAACATCTTCACGCAAATTACGAATAATTTGTTCGTGAGTAACCACTAAATCTTCGACCATTTCGTTCGCAGTAGGAACAGTACCATCATGCTCTTTAATTGTAGCGTGTTTGATGAAGCCTGCGGCAGTACCGACCGGATAACCACCTAAAGCACGAACCCGTTCTGCGGTAGAATCAATATTAATCCCCAGGATTTCATAATGTTCTTCCCAGATTGTGTGTAAAGATCTAAATTGAGGTCCGACAACATCCCAATGGTACTTCTTGGTTTTGATGTTTAATAAATACAAATCTGATAAATCGCGATTGAGAATGTCAATCACACCTTGACGCTGTTGTTCAGATAAACCTATATTTAAAGGACGCATATATATGTGTTCTCCTAGTTATTCGCTCATTTCTATTGCAACAAATCTCAACAAAAGCGCCATCGGTCAAAGGTGAGATCGATAAATCCGTCGAGGGAACGAGGTTGAACATTACTGACGAAATTAAAGCATAAAATTGATTTTGAGACGGAATTGACCCCAAGAATCCTGTAGTTTACCCGATCGCGCTAACTTTCGCCCGATACAACAATTTATCTCCTTGTTGATAACCCGGATAATTAACCTTGACAAGATCGCCAGGTTGTGCTTTCCCCTTAATTAATTGATGTGCTTGAGGATTATAGGGAAGTTCTTCACCAACAGAGGCGATCGCTTCAACTCCCCATTTTTGCAACAATTCTTCGATTGGTTTGACAATTGGCAATAATCTCGTCGCGGGAATTTCGGGATTAGATTGCGCCTTCGCCGCCGCCGAGGGCCAATAAGTTAACCAAGATTCTAGCACATCCAACGTTTCGCGCTGAAACTGTGCTTGTAAAATTTCTCGTTGCTGCTGCATTTTTTCTTGGAGGCGATCGTATTCTTGTCTCAAAGCTGCTAAATCTTCCGCATCTTGTAACGAAGGAGATTGAGCAGAAAATGCTCTGACTAATTCACTCAAAGATATTTGTAAAACTTGAGCAACTTTTAACAGTACATCAGTCCGAGTTTGTAGCACTAATCCATGTAGCAAGCGATAAATGTGTCGCCGAGGAACCCCCGCAATTTCAGCTAATTCCTCATAGCTAGCAATTTTCGCGTGCTGCATTAATTTTTGCAGCAAATAACTATTATTCCGATAAGTAGAACTTTCCATTAACACCAACTTTTCTACACCACACACCCAGATTGCCACTTAATTTGAGTGCTTGAGGCTAGATCCGGGCGCATGGTTATGCGCCCATACTCACCTAACTAAGGATACTACGAAGCATCCAAGCATTCTTCTCGTGGATTTGCATTCGCGCTGTCAATAAATCCGCAGTAGACTCGTCGTTAGCGCGATCGGCAGCCGGGAAGACAGAACGGGCTGTGCGGACTACAGCTTCGTTGCCTTCTACCAGTAAGCGTATCATTTGTTCGGCATCGGGAATATCAGTCGTTTCTTCAATTGAAGTTAGTTCGCTAAACTGTTTGTAGCTGCCTGGAGCGGGATAGCCAATTGTACGAATGCGTTCGGCGATTTCATCCACTGCGGGAGCTAACTCTAAATATTCTTCTTCAAACAAGGTATGCAGAGATTGGAACCAAGGTCCGGTGACGTTCCAGTGGAAGTAGTGGGTTTTCAGGTACAGGGTGTAGCTGTCTGCTAACAAACGCGCTAACCCTTCGGCAATTTCGTTGCGGTCTTTTTCTTCGATACCAATGTTTACTGGTACTGCTTTGTCGCTGAGTTGCATTTTTGTCTCCTTAAGATAATCAAGAAAATTTGACGTTGTTCAAAGCTAGAAACTTCTTAATTTTCAGCAATTGGCTGCTAATTACAGTTTATGCTTCACTAACAGTGGTTGGGAGTGTTTTCTTAAGCAAGGTGCATTTTCAAGACCGATTTTGGCGCGTGGCGGACTCGACACCGAATTGTTTCTCTACCAAGTCGCTGATGAGCTTCGTAACGGTGACAGCCAGAAAAGCCGTAGTATTCTCCGTCTACTTCCAGGACATCAATCGGTTCCCGCAATCCCTCTGCGGCAATGGATTTCATCAAAGCTTGCACTTTGTCGGGGTCGGTTTGTCGAGGTAAAGGACGGCGAATTTGCGCCACCGGGATTTCTTTAATTGCAACCATCTTTTGTCTGACTGCCTCCGTTTTCGATCTCTCTTAAGTAAATCATAATCGTTATGACTTCAAGTTGCAACAATTTAGTGAGAAGTTTAACAACCTAAGCAGTCATCCCCCTTCCGGGAAAATTAGCAGTAAACTAGACAGTACCGCCCAAAATTGTTTGTAGCAGTCATGGAAAATGCGATCGTCTATCCAGAAAGCCAAAAAGTAGACCAAGTTGATAACTACCACGGGATTGAGGTCAAAGATCCCTATCGCTGGTTAGAAAACCCTGACTCCGAGGAAACGAAAACTTGGGTGGAAGCCCAAAACCAAGTCACATTCGGTTACTTGGGTAAAATTACCGCGAGAGAAAAGATTCAACAGCGAATAACTCAACTTTGGAATTACGAAAAATTTGGGATTCCCTTTCAAGAGGGATCTCGCTACTTTTATTTCAAAAATGACGGACTCCAAAACCAAAGCGTTCTCTACACTTTATCCGACTTAGATAGCGAAGCCAGAATACTTCTTGACCCGAATAAATTATCAGCAGATGGAACCGTCGCCCTTTCGGGTTTAGCTGTTAGTAATGATGGCAATTTATTGGCTTATGGTTTATCAACATCGGGTTCTGATTGGCAAACCTGGAAAGTCTTAGATATTGAAACAGGAAAAGACCTCGAAGACGAGTTGAAATGGATTAAATTTTCTGGCGCATCTTGGACAAAAGATAATCAAGGTTTTTTCTATAGTCGCTATGACGAACCCAACGCAGAAACAGAACTTGAAGATGTTAATTATTACCAAAAACTTTACTATCATAAATTAGGCACAAGTCAAGCAGAAGACATACTTATTTACGATCGCCCGGATGAAAAAGAATGGGGGTTCAATGGTAATGTAACTGAAGATGGCAAATATTTAATTATTTCCGTTTGGCGCGGTACTGACCCCAAAAATTTGGTATTTTATCAAGACTTAGAAAATCCCGAAGCCGAAGTTATTGAATTAATTAGTGAGTTTGAAGCCAACTACAGTTTTGTTGATAATGACGGGACAATTTTTTGGTTTCGTACCGATTTAGATGCACCTCGCGGACGCTTAATTGCTATTGATATTAATAATCCAGCTAAGGAAAATTGGCAAGAAATTATTCCCCAAGCTAACGAGACTTTAGAAAGCGTGGGATTGCTGAATAATCAATTTGTGGTAGATTACCTCAAAGATGCGCGATCGTCAATTAAAATTTTTGGATTAAATGGTGATTTTGTCCGCGAAGTAGCATTACCTGGAATTGGTTCTGCGGGCGGTTTTGACGGTAAACGTTACGATACAGAAACCTTCTACATTTTTACCAGTTTTACCACGCCAGCAACTATTTATCGCTACGACATGGTAAGCGGAGAAAGTACAATTTTCCGTCAACCAACTGTAGATTTTAACCCCGAAGCTTACGAAACCAGACAAGTATTTTATCACAGCAAAGATGGCACAAAAGTGCCAATGTTTATCACCTATAAAAAAGGTTTAATTTTAGACGGTAACAACCCAACTATACTTTACGGTTATGGTGGTTTCAACATTTCGCTAACACCAAACTTTTCTATTAGTCGGATAGTTTGGTTAGAAATGGGAGGAGTTTATGCCGTAGCAAATTTACGCGGTGGCGGCGAATATGGCGAAGAATGGCATCAAGCCGGAATGAAATTAAACAAACAAAATGTGTTTGATGATTTTATTGCGGCGGCGGAATGGTTAATAGAAAATCGCTATACTTCAACGAGAAAACTGGCGATTTCTGGCGGTAGTAATGGCGGTTTATTAGTTGGTGCTTGTCTGACACAACGCCCAGATTTATTTGCCGCCGCTTTACCCGCAGTTGGGGTTATGGATATGCTCCGTTTTCATAAGTTTACTATTGGTTGGGCTTGGTGTTCTGAATATGGTAATGCCGAAGAAAATGAAGCCGAATTTGCCGCAATTTATGCTTATTCTCCCTTACATAATTTACAGCTAGAGACAGCTTATCCTGCCACAATGATAACAACTGCTGACCACGACGATCGCGTAGTTCCCGCCCACAGTTTTAAGTTTGCGGCGGCTTTACAAGCAAGTCATACTGGTGAAAAGCCTGTGTTGATTAGGATTGAAACCAAAGCGGGACATGGTGCAGGTAAGCCCACGAAAAAAATGATTGAAGAAACTGCCGATATCTTTGCGTTTTTAGTTACGGTTTTGGGAATGGAAGTGTGAAATTCACTGATGGTAAAAGTAGCGAATTAGACTCATTTCAACTCCAGGTTAGCTAAAATTAGTTGTAGTTAGCTAATGAATGTTCTGAAATATTTACCAAAAGAGATTTTAATACCAATTTGCTTTATCTACGCTACATTAAATTGTGTAGAGACGTTGCATGCAAAGTCTCTACAGGTTTTATATCTGTAGCATTCATTTAGGAAAAATGTATAACTAGATGAATCTTACTCTTATTTTCTGACTTATCAAAAAAGGTAATTTGCAATGTCAATTCCACCCGAAAAAAGTACATTGATTTTTTCAGTTGAACTGCAATTACAAATATGGAATTCTGAGAAAATTGTTAAAGATTATATTTACAATAAAATGTATGATGGCAATTCCTGGAAAATACAGGTGCAAAATTTAAAACGAAAAAGAGAAGAAATATTTGGAAAACGTATTTGTTTAATCTCACATGAAGAAATACCTGAACAAAATGCTAAAAAAGAAGAACATATCATACTTCAGGGACTTGGAACTAAATGGATTAAACTACCACCTGGATTTGTCTGCGACGAAATCAACAACCGAACGAGTGGTTCAGAATTAGCATTATTGGGGACTGTGTTAATGGGAGCATTACGACCCTTTTACTTAACTAAAGACAAAGAAGTTTCATTTACGGATGATTGCGGTAACAAAATTAAATTAAGAAATCATCATCAGAGAGGATTTGAAATTGAATATCAAGGATATGAATACATAAACTTTCCAGAAAGTTCTGGTTCTGGAGAAATAAGAATTCGTATTCCAGTTCAACAAAGTGAACCATTAAAAGTATCTAGAGCAATTCATAAAATTGCTTATCTAACATTCTGTGTACATTGCGCTGAGTGGTTGCAATTCATACTCCAAAAGTCATTTGGTCATGTTCGAGAGTTTATTGAAATTGGCACTCCAGAAACTTATCGTCCCTACAGCGAACACTTTATACCAGGAGCGCCGCCCGGATTCGATATTAGCTTTATTGTTACTACTACTGAAGAACAAGGACAATTACAGATTCAGAAAGTTTGGACACAAATGCGGCTGCATCACATGGGTTATAGCTTCTCTTTGGTAGGAGATAAGCCTCCTTTGCCGAAAGGAATCAAAGATGCTATAAACTATCCGAAACCCATAGTGGAAAATAAGGTTTCTTATCGAGATATTACGTTTGGATTTGATAGATTTGAATTTGACGATTAGTTTAATTGAGGCAGATTACAATTAGACAATAAGTATTGCTGAAAGGGAAACAAATATCAACAATACCTCGAAAACTGACTGGAAAAATTAGAGCCGATTAACCACTTACAAACTTCTCCTTAGTGACAATCTTCAAAACTGATATTACTGAATTGAGTATGAAGAAAATATCTTTCCTAAGTTCAATATATCGTTTGCTAATAATTAGTCTTTGTTTATTATGGAACGCGGCTCCTGCCAAAGCCGATGTAATTTATCACGCTTTCGATGAATGTTTTGCCAATATCAAAGCTGAATTGCCCCGAATTAAAGAAGCGGGGTATACTCATATCCAAATTTCGCCACCTAACAAAACGCCATCGCGCGAGGATGATCCTTGTACGTCAGACGAATACTGGTACATTCAGTATCAACCTTTTGATTATGTTCTGGAAGGAAATTTGGGAAGCGAGAAAGAGCTAAAAGAGTTGATTGAGGTAGCTCACGATCGCGGGATTAAAGTTATTGTGGATGTAGTCTTTAATCACATGGCTAATTATCGTTACTACAGAGACGTGGCAGCTTTCCCCGAAGCCTACCCGCTATACCCGAAACAGGAATATTTCCACGAGCCGAGATGTATTGCGAATTACCAAGACCCCAACCAAGTTGAAAATTATTGGTTATGTACAAATAATGACCCGGAAGGATTGCCAGATCTGAGAACAGAATTACCTGATGTACAACAGAAACAGCAGGAGTATCTGAAAAAACTCCTAGGTTTGGGAGTAGATGGTTTCCGCTTTGATGCTGCTAAACATATTTCTGTGGAAGATTTGGAGCAGCTTGTTCAAATTATCCCAGAAGATAAATTTTACTATGGTGAAGTCATTGGTCAAACTTTTGACGAGAGTATGAAGTATGTACCCACTTTTCCGAAAGTAACGGATTTCCAACTGGTTAATACTTTAAAAAGTGCTTTTAGTTTTGGGGGGGACTTGCGCTCTTTAATTAATCCAAGAGATACTGAGCGTGCTTTACCTGGGGAGCAAGCTGTTACCTTTGCTCGGAATCATGATACTTGGGCAGCAAGACAGTTTGAGAATTGGAAATTTAGCGATCGCGATTTGCCCCTCGCAACTGCTTACATTTTAGCTAGAAAAGAAGGACTTCCTTTAATTTTAAAGTTTGATGCGTTCCATCCCACAGTTGTTGCTGGTACTCAATTCCACGAAAAAATGCTGGGAGAATCCCAATACTATCGCAATGGGAATGAAATAGCAGCAAGTGCGGACAATCCTAATTTGCTGTTTATCGAGCGTGGAGATCGAGGTTTAGCGATTATTAATAAAGCTGGCGAAACCGTTAATGTCACAGTAGCGAAAATGCCTGGTTTAGGTGTAGGTTGTTACCAGGAGCTACAATATGATTTCCAAATGTGCATTGACTACGGCGCTGACGGTCAAAAGTACATTAATAAATGGGGTTCACGCGATCGCGGTGGAATTGAAATTGGTCGGCGCACTGCCTTGTTTTTTGCTAAAATCGAGGCTGATTAAATATTTTCCAGCGAAAGCAAAATCACTCTGAGGAGAGGATAAGAAGAGGGCTGTAGCCCTCATGAAGACAAACTGGAAATAATTAATGTAAAAAGTGACGTTTTCCGGTGAAGACCATCACGACACCGAGTTCGTTCGCCGCCGCAATGGAGTCTTTGTCGCGAATCGAACCACCTGGTTGAATGATAGCAGTAATTCCGGCGCTGGCGGCGGTTCTTACGGAGTCGTCGAAGGGGAAGAAACCATCGGAAGCTAGGGTGGCTCCTTTTGTCTTGTCTGCGGCTTGTTCTAGGGCAATTTTAGCAGCACCGACGCGATTCATTTGTCCGGCACCAATGCCTAATGTGACGCGATCGCGTGTTACGACAATAGCATTTGATTTGACGTGCTTGGCAACTTTCCACGCAAAGAGCATTTCTGCCATTTGTGCGGAGGTAGGTTGTTTTTCGGTGACAATTTCCCAGTCGTCGGGGGAGTCTACTACCTCATCTGCGGCTTGAACCAGAAAACCACCTGCGATCGCCTTAACTGTATCTTTCGGTCCGCTAGTCAAGTCTGCAAGTAATAATACTCTTAATTTCGACTTGGCGGCGATAATTTTTTGCGCTGCGTCACTGCAACTGGGTGCAACCACACATTCTAAAAACGTTTTCGTCAAAGCTTCGGCTGTAGCCGCATCGATAGTTTGATTTAAAGCAACAATTCCCCCGAAAGCCGAAACCGAGTCAGCCGCAAAAGCTTTTTCGTAAGCATCAACCAAACTCTTACTCACAGCGACACCGCAAGGATTTGTATGTTTCAAGACTGCGGCTGCGGGTTCATCAGCAGGAAATTCGGCAATAATTTGGCGTGCGGCTTCCAAATCGACAAGATTATTGTAACTTAATTCCTTGCCTTGTAATTTTTCGGCTGCCGCCCAACCTGTAGCTTGACTTCCTGTTTGATACCAACCCGCAGGTTGATGGGGATTTTCGCCATAACGCAAACTTTGTAACTGAGTTCCAGCCAGAGTGTAAACTGCTGGTAAAGGAGTATTTTCCGAGGTAAGTGAAGTTAGATAAGTGGCGATCGCGCGATCGTAAGCTGAAGTTAAAGCAAATCCTTCTTTAGCCCTTGCTTGGCGGAATTCCCAAGCAGTTTCACCTTGATTTTCTCGTAACTGAGCTAAATATTCCCCATACAAATCAGGTTTGCACAAAAGCGTCACGTGAGCAAAATTTTTCGCGGCTGCGCGTAACAAAGTCGGACCACCAATATCAATTTGTTCGATCGCCTCTGGTAAACTAACATCAGCTTGAGCGATCGTTTGCTCAAAAGGATAAAGATTAACCACGACTAGAGCGATCGGACGAATTTGGTTATTCTCCAAATCGCTAAGATCTGCTGACAAATCTCTCCGTGCCAGAATACCACCGTGAATACGTGGATGCAAAGTTTTCACTCTGCCACCCAAAATTTCCGGAGAACCAGTATAGTCAGATACTTTCGTTACTGGTATCCCTTCAGCTTGCAAAGTTTTCGCAGTTCCACCGCTACTAATCAACTCAAAGTCAAATTCTGTGACTAGACTTTTTGCTAACTCAACGATTCCCGTTTTCTCAGATACACTCAGCAAAGCTAAACGTGCCACGATTATAGATTCTCCTTAGTTGCACTAATCTTTGTGAATTATCTCGCAAACTGGGGGAATCTGTTCTTAGCTAACAGTTACCAATTACCAGTTACACTTAGTTTCCCAATTCCCAATCACCAGTTCCCAGTCCCCAAACCCCAGTCAATCACCTTTTGCGACGATTCCGAAACTTGCGACGTTCGCGGTGTCGGGCAATTTCTTTGCGCTTGCGTTTTTCTCCTGGAGTTTCAAAGTGGCGATTTTTTTTCATATCGGTGAAAATGCCAGCTTGGGAAACTTTGCGTTTAAATCGACGTAAGGCTGACTCTAAGTGTTCATTTTCACCAAGAACTACTTGGCTCATTCAAGATCCTCCCCTTGTAATTAATTTTCATGATTTTCTGTAGAGAAGCAGATAATTATCCCCAAAAAAAAAGGACAGGGTAGATCCCCTATCCTTTGAGAAGACGTGGGAATTTATTTAGTTGTCAGAAAGAAATTTATTAGCGTCGTGAAAAGTTCCGCTTATTTCCTCTGCTTCCACCTCTATCTTCGCGGGGTTTGGCTTTGTTAACTTTAAGAATACGATCCATCCAGTCTGCCCCATCTAAATCTTCGATCGCGGCTGTTTCTTCTGCTTCAGTCTCCATATCGACGAAAGCAAAGCCTCGCATCTTTCCTGTTTCGCGATCCACAGGCATTTTAACTTGTTTGACAGAGCCATATTCAGCAAAAACATCTTTCAGATCTGCTTCTGTCACATCGTAGGAAAGGTTACCTACATAAATGGTCATAACTTACCTCAGTAGAGCGTGTAGAGATTGGAATTCGGAGATAAGCTAACTTGCACTACACACCAAACAATTTGTCCTAATGTTAGCGAAAACTCAGCCACCGAGATCTAATCTTCAATATTATAACGTTACATTGTCATTGCGATCGCTAGTTTTAGGTACTGGGGATAAGGAAGAGGAGGATAATTGCGAAATATAAATTATTAACTGTTCGCTGTTGCTCAACTGATTTGAGATTCAGCTTGAAAAATGACCGAAAGGTTGTTAGCGGGCATCGGGATAATTTTAATTAAGGAAAGGTGTTCTGTTTGAGCAACTGCAACGACTTTTTCGAGATCTCGTACCCCCCATTCTGGGTTTTCCCTCTTCAAGCTCAGATCGAATTCAGCGTTACTCTGGGCTGTATGTTGATTATTTTGTTGAAAAGGTCCGTATAAATAAAGAATGCCTCTAGGAGGAAGAATTCGCCTTGCACCTGCCATTAAGCCGAGACAAGTTGACCAGGGCGAGATATGAATCATGTTAATATTGACGATCGCCACTATCGGGTGACGCTGTAAGTCAAGATTTGGCAACAATTGTGAAAGTGATTCTTTTTCGACTTCCCAAATTGAATTTCGCACATCTAAGGCGATCGCCGGATGCAGATTTTCTCCCGGACAATCTTGCCGCCATGAGTTTATACTAGCTCTTGCTAAAAAGTTAGGATCGGAAGGAATCCACTGACGTGGTTGAAGTCGGGGAGCAAAAAAAGCGGCGTGTTCTCCTGTACCGCTAGCAATTTCTAAAATTGTACCTGTGGATGGTAAAAATTGTTGTAATATCTCTAGAATCGGTTCTCGGTTACGTTGTGTCGCTGGGGCATATTGACGGGAATTTAGTGGCTCTTTCATCGGAATTATCAGCAATTAGTCGGCACTTAGACTATTTTCGCTCAGAAAAGTAATTGAAGCGAGCTAAATTCGGGCATTTTTTCCGAGATTTTTGCCCGCCTTACCTAGAATCGCCCCAAAATTAAATCAGAGGATGACTAGCACCCCCCGAAAATTTTAACTTCTGAGCATAGCGATCGCTACTTAATCTTCTTTATCACTTGTCTCATCTTGGTTTTCTTTCTTCTTAGAGTTAGAAAAACGTTGAGACTTGGAGAAAGAACGATAAGATTTCTTCCCAAACTGTCTAGCGTAGGCTTGATTGCGAGAGGCTTTCTCTTTCTTTAAATTTCGACGTTTAGCCACTGCTAATTTCCTCATTGACACGAACAAAGGCTTCTTTTGAGTCCAAAATTAATTAACTCTCTAAATTTGATCGCTAACAATTCCACTGTAGCTATTAGAAGCGCTTATTTCTACGACCTCCACCGAAGGAACCTTTCGGTTCGCGGGGTCGGGCTTGATTAACTTTCAGTTCGCGACCCATCCATTCTGCACCATCGAGATTAGAAATAGCTTGAGCTTCTTCTTCTTCTGTTTCCATTTCCACAAAACCAAAGCCTCGCATCTTTCCCGTTTCACGATCGGTCGGCAAATGAACGCGCTTCACTGAACCATACTCAGCAAAAACCTCGTTAAGGTCTTCTTGGGTAACTGAGTAATCTAAATTACCTACATAGATTGACATCTAGTGATGTTCTCCCAGATAAATTTTGTAGAGAGCCAAGATGTCGGAGAACAGCCTGCCAATAACTGATGGAAAAAACCTGTCAATACTGAAAACAACCGTTGTCACCGATCTTTATTCTCGATTGCTATTTTAGCACTTGATTTTGTTTTTGAGCGAATACTCACAATGAAGTTGGTTGGGTACATGAGTTGAACACTGTGGTAGCGATCGCCCCAAGCCGCGCTATACTTCGGCTATTCGCGTAACTAGGCGCTGGGCTTTACTCAATTGCTACGGAAATTTTTTGCTCATCTCACTAACTTTGTCAACAATTCTTGATATTTCTTGTCAAACCGGGAGTAGTGTAAGTTTTTAGCTAATTTCCGGAGTTTTTTTCCACAAAAATCCTTTCAGCCGCCCTCGAAGTAGCGACATAAAGCAACTGATTTCTTTCCTTAATTTTCGGATTCCGTAAAATATCTCCCAAAGAAATAAACACATTCTCGAAAGTTGACCCTTGTCCCTTATGTACTGTCAAAGCATAAGTATAATTTACATTATGAAATTGCTTTTTTATCTTCCAAAATCCTTCCCAATTTTTAATTTCTGCTTGTTTAGCAAGTACCTGATTTAATTTTGCCAAACTCTCCTCATGAATAACTTGCAATTTTTTGGTTTTTGCTTCTTCATCAAGAATCAAAAGCGACCAGATTTTCCAATCATTTTCTAGCTTTTCGATTCGGGCTTCTAAAATTTCGCACTCCGCAGAACTAGCTAGCAAAACTTCCTCATTTTTCAGACAAGTATCCATCGCCATCAAACGTTCTCCTTCCATAAAACGAGGAACTTCGCTTCCATAAATCACTTGACGAATCTGCTGATTCAAAAAATTTACTCGTTTATTTGTCCATGCCAAAACTCGGCAATAATCGGGATTTCGTTGATATTTATCTGACTCAAAAGCTTTGAGCAAGTTTTTCAACCAGACTTGACTATTTAAAACAAATATTCCTTTTGTTTTACTAGCATTAAACTCATTTTTTAGTAAAGGTAATTGAGGAGATTCTAAATTATTACGAATCGTTTCCGTCAAAACTCCGATCGCACCTTCAAAGCGGACTACTTCTGTTAAATCAGCAGTTTGGCTAATTTGTGAGAAAACTAAGCTTTCTGGTTCGCCTACGGGTGGTAATTGAGCTTTATCTCCGGTAAAAATTAGCTTGGTAGTGTTTAACAAACCTTGTACTTCATTAAATAATAAATTCCAGAGTTCCTGGTTGACCATCGAAGTTTCATCAACTACGACAATTTCATATCTATCAATACTCGCTTTGACATCGTAGTCGCGGACAAATTCTTCTTTACCTGTTTCTTTATTTATTTTTGGTTTCAATCCGAGTAAACGAAAACAAGTCATGCAGTTGATATCTAATTCCCAAGCATTAGCCATATTTTTAAGAACTTTTACGGCTTTATTTGTGGGGGCTGTAAAAACGACTTTGCGCTTGTCTCCATTGAGTTGTAGTTCGCGAAATAAACATTGAATCAAGGTGGTTTTGCCGCAGCCTGCATACCCTGTAAGTAAGAAAAGTTTTTCTCTGCTAGCAACAAAGTCAAGCATGGCTGTGAGGGCTTCTCTTTGCTGAGAAGTTAAGGTGATTTTTTGCTTAGTTTCAATTTTAAATTTCCGTTGATTCTTGTTCGCTGTTTTGACCATCGTTTTTGCTCAATTTTATCAGTTTCAATATTGATTAATTAGTTTAGTTCGAGACAGATTAGTTTCAAGCGTCAAATAGTTTTAAATTAATGTTGAGAAGTTATTAATTTCCCAGAGAAAGTTTGACAAAAGGGTAGTTTAATGGTAAAGAAATTAAAAGTGAGAAAAGCGCGATCGCCTAACTCTGAGAGTAGACCTACAGCCAGCAATTATACTACTCTCAAGTTCGGTGGGAAGCTCGGTAAGCAGCCAAGAAAGCCAATCAGGTAAAATTTTGCACCTAGAGGGGAACTCGTCTATTACAATGTGTAAAGAAACTGAGAAGATCGAAAAAAAATGCGCGTAGCGATCGTTGGTGCAGGATTAGCTGGAATGGCGACTGCCATTGATTTAGTCGATGCTGGTCACGAAGTAGAAATTTTTGAATCTCGTCCCTTTGTCGGCGGTAAAGTCGGTAGTTGGGTCGATGCAGACGGTAATCACATCGAGATGGGGTTGCACGTTTTCTTTGGTTGTTATTACAATCTGTTTGAGTTGATGCGGAAAGTCGGCGCGATCGACAATTTGCGTCTCAAGGAACATACTCACACTTTTGTGAATGAAGGTGGACGCATTGGTGAATTAGATTTTCGCTTCTTGACAGGTGCGCCTTTTAATGGTTTGAAGGCTTTTTTCACCACTTCTCAACTCTCAGCCGTGGATAAGTTGGCGAACTCATTGGCTTTGGGAACTAGCCCCATTGTGCGCGGTTTGGTAGACTTTGAAGGCGCAATGAAAAATATTCGCGAACTGGATAAAATTTCTTTTGCAGATTGGTTTCGTAAGCAAGGTGGAAACAACGGTAGTTTGCAGAAAATGTGGAACCCAATTGCTTATGCTTTGGGTTTTATCGATACGGAAAATATTTCTGCGCGTTGTATGTTGACAATTTTTCAGTTTTTTGCTGCGAAAACTGAAGCTTCCGTTTTACGAATGTTAGAAGGTTCTCCGGACGAATATTTACATCAACCAATTGTTAAATATCTCGAAGCACGTGGGACAAAAATTTATACTCGTCAGCAAGTTCGAGAAATATTATTTAGCGGCGCAGGAGAGTCAACCAAAGTAACTGGTATGATAGTTGCTCAAGGCGATCGCGAATCAACTGTTACTGCTGATGCTTATGTTGCTGCTTGCGATGTTCCAGGGATTAAACGTTTGTTACCTGAAACATGGCGTAAATGGCAGCAATTCGATAATATTTATCAACTTGAAGCGGTTCCAGTCGCAACAGTACAATTACGTTTTGACGGTTGGGTAACGGAAATGAATGACCCGGAAAAACGCCGTCAGTTGGAAAAAGCAGCCGGAATTGATAATTTACTTTATACCCCTGATGCTGATTTTTCTTGTTTTTCCGATTTAGCGTTAAGTAGTCCAGGAGATTATTACCAAGAAGGACAAGGTTCTTTGCTACAGTTGGTTTTAACTCCAGGAGATCCGTTTATTAAAGAAAAGAATGACGCGATCGCGCAGCACGTCCTCGAACAAGTATACAATCTTTTCCCTTCTGCACGAGAACTCAACATGACCTGGTATAGTGTGGTTAAATTAGCTCAATCTCTCTACCGCGAAGCCCCAGGAATGGATGTTTATCGTCCGAGTCAAAAAACACCTATCCCTAACTTTTTCCTCGCAGGTAGTTACACTCAACAAGACTACATCGATAGTATGGAAGGTGCAACGATTTCTGGTCGTCAAGCAGCAAAAGTAATCCTAGAAAATGCTGACAAATTGACTGATATTCCCCAAGCAACCGCAGTTATTTAGGAAATTGGGGACTGGGAACTGGGGGGATAGGTCGGATATGGAAGACAAGGAGGAATTGGAGGAGATGGAGGAGATGGAGGACAAGGAGGAGTAAATGTTGGTTGTGAAAATCGCTCTTTATTCCTAACACTGAC
>JAWQFW010000024.1:33006-33756 GCA_035968095.1 Oscillatoria sp. PMC 1068.18 | reverse complement strand
CCCAAATACGACTTAGAACTACTTTTTCCTAATATAAAAATTAGCATGACCTTAAAAGATCGGCTTTTATTCGGCATTCCGGCAATTGGTGCAGCTATCCCGGTAATTTTGAAAACCTTACCTCAATTAACTTTAATCGCTGCTGCAATTCTCTTCTTTACCGTAGGAACAGTAAATGTTTTAAATTTGAATGTTAGAGAAGAAGAAATTCGCGATTTCATGCCTGTTTTAGTCGCAACATTGTCTTTAGCGATCGCGCTGGGCGGATTTGCTTTTAAACAGTATAGTAATTATAAAAGTAAATTGATCAAATTCCGCAAAGATGTTACCGACACACTCTTCTTTAAAAATTTAGCAAATAATGAAAGTGTTTTTCAAGCTTTAATTGACGCTGCGGAAGAAGAAGAATGTAAAGAAATCATCTTAGCTTATTATCATCTCTTGACAAGTTCCGTACCATTAACGCCAGAGGAATTAGATGAACGCATCGAAACTTGGATGTTAGAAAAATTTGACACGAAAATAGATTTTGATATCAATGGACCAATTGGTAACTTGGAAGAAATTTGTGGTCAAATTCAGGAAGGTGGTGAAGAAGTTTGTTTGTTGAAAAAAGATCCGGGTGGAGTTTGTCGGGTTTTGCCTTTGGATGAAGCAAAAAGTTTGATTGATTCTATTTGGGACAAGATATTTTTGTATACTTAATGGTTGGCTTTTTTTGGGTTCTCGCAGAGGCGCAAAATCCCAAAG
>JAWQFW010000024.1:0-32906 GCA_035968095.1 Oscillatoria sp. PMC 1068.18 | reverse complement strand
GAAGGGCGCTAATTGGGTTTGATTTGTGGCTAAGTTTGGGATGGGATATTTTTGTATACTTAATGGTTGGTGTTTTTCGGTTCTCGCAGAGGCGCAAAATCCCAAAGGAAGGGCGCTAATTGGGTTTGATTTGTGGCTAAGTTTGGGATGGGATATTTTTGTGTTTTTCGGTTCTCGCAGAGGCGCAAAGTCGCAAAGGAAGGACGCTAAGTGGGTTTGATTTGTGGCTAAATTTGAGTTGATTCTATTTGGGGTGGGATATTTTTGTGTTTTTGGGTTCTCGCAAAGACGCAAAATCGCAAAGGAAGGACGCTAATTGGGTTTGATTTGTGGCTAAATTTGAGTTAAGTGCTAGCATCATCGGGATAAAGCAGTTATATTTTTGATTATTTGTTGAGGAGTAGAGGTTGATGAAGCTACGCGAGTTGTTGGCGAAGGTTCCGGGAATGCCCGAAATTAGCGAAAATCCAGGATTAGATAAGGAAGTGAAAGGGCTTTGTACTAATTCTCATGCTTGCAAAGCCGGAGATGTATTTTTGGGAATGCCGGGGACGCGGGTTGATGGGGGGGAATTTTGGCAAAGTGCATTGAGTAGTGGCGCGATCGCTGCAATTATAACTCCTCAAGCGGCGGAAAAAAAGCCACCTACATCTGATGTTTGCGTGATTCTGGTTGCTGATATTGTTCAAGCTTGTGCTAAGGTGGCTGGGGCTTTTTATGGCTATCCCGCGCAAAATTTAAGGATGGTGGGGGTAACGGGGACGAATGGGAAGACGACGACGAGTCATTTGATTGAGTTTCTGTTGACGAAATCTGGACAAGCGACGGCGCTTTTAGGTACTCTTTATGCTCGTTGGCAAGGTTATAGCGAAACTGCTGTTCACACTACACCTTTTGCTGTGGATTTGCAACAACAGTTAGCCGCAGCATTGGAAGCTGGGACGGAATATGCGGTAATGGAAGTTAGTTCGCACGCTCTTGCTCAAGGTCGGGTTTTGGATTGTCCGTTTGAGGTGGCGGTCTTTACTAATCTTACCCAAGATCACCTGGATTTCCACAAGGATATGGAAGATTATTTTTTGGCTAAGGCTTTGCTGTTTAGTACAGATTATCTCAAAGGTCGGGCGATCGCCAATCTTGACGATCCTTATGGAAAACGTATCTTGGCGCAACTGGATTCTGAGCAAGCTTGGAGTTATAGTATTAGCGATGCGACTGCGGATTTGTGGCTGAGTGAGTTAACTTATGAGGCGAATGGTGTTAGTGGTAAGATTCATACACCAGCCGGGGAAGCTGATTTTCGTTCTCCTTTGGTGGGACAATTTAACTTAGCGAATCTTTTGGCAGCAGTTGGGGCAGTTTTAAGTTTAGGATTGGATTTAGAGACAATTATCAAGTTTGTACCGGAATTTCCTGGTGTACCGGGACGCATGGAGAGGGTACAAATTGATTCTACACAGGATATTAGTGTGATTGTCGATTATGCTCATACACCAGACAGTTTAGAAAATTTGCTGAAAGCCGCTAGACCGTTTATTGAGGGTAAAATGATTTGTGTGTTTGGTTGTGGAGGCGATCGCGATCGCACGAAACGTCCTTTAATGGGTAAAATAGCCGCAGAATTAGCTGATGTGGCGGTGGTAACATCGGATAATCCCCGGACTGAAGACCCAGAAAAGATTTTAGCAGATATTTTAGCTGGAATACCCGACTCTATCGAACCAATTGTAATCGGCGATCGGGCGACTGCGATTCAGCAAGCAATTGAAAATGCTCAACCGGGTGATGGAGTTATTATCGCCGGAAAAGGTCACGAAGACTACCAAATTCTCGGTACTGAGAAAATCCATTTTAGCGATCGTGAACAAGCTAGAGAAGCGTTAAAACTTCTAAAATAGAGGTTGGGAACTGGTGAGTGGGCTGAGTGAATTGTTCGAGCATTTTTGCTTAGTCTCAACGTGACAAACTACGTTGATTTTCTTTAGTTGTTGAAAGATTTTATGGGAAAGGGCTAAAATTTACTTTATTAGCCCTTTCATCAATTAGTATCTTTTGTCTTCAGATAAGTAAAACATCAATGACAATTCGATATTTTTTTACTTATGTTTCGCTCTTAAGTTGCTCTAAAATGTTCTCCAAATCAGAAATTTTCACAGCACCAAAAAATATTTTTCCCGCAATATTTGGATTTTGAAGGTTTACCATAACAAAGAAAGGTGTACCATCAATTTTAAGTTGCTTGGCTCTTTTTACATCATTGTTAATGGCAGAATCAGCAAGGCTTTTGTCTTGTTGAAATTTTTCCAAATTTAAGTTTAAACTTTTGGCAATATTGAAATATAAGTCTTCTCCTAATTTATTCTGTTGAGTAAAAAGTCGATCTTGGTACTGCCAAAATTTGCCTTGTTGACTAGCAGCCCAAGCTGCTTTTGCCGCAGGTATGGCTTGAGGATGAATAGAAGCTAAAGGCAAATATTTATAAACTAAAACTACTTCATCTTCATGTTTTTCTATAAATTTTTGCAAAGCTTGATGTGCTTTAGCACAGTAGGGACATTGAAAATCTGAAAATTCAAGTAGTACAAAATTTGGATTATTTGCACCAAGAGTAGGAGATTCACCAATTATTTTTTCAGGATTAGTTTGTAATTCTTGTAAAAACAACTGTTGTACTTGTTTTGTTTGCCAAAATTGCCGTTGCTGATAATTTTGAATAGACTCAATAATAACCTCTGGATGTTGGCGAATAATATCTAATACTTGCGTCTCTAGCTGAAAATCAGAAGAATTTGCCGCCTGTAGAGGTAAAGCATTTTGTGTTAAACCCATACACAAAATACACAAATATATCAACAGACGAAAAAACTGTTTGTGAATCAACATATTAACTTATTAGTTCAACTGATTGGTTGTATTTAGGGTAGGACTTATACCTACCCTGATGATTTGATTTAGTCGTCAAGCAAACATGATAAGTAATTGCTTACCATCCACTGTCCCAATTAGGGGGACAATAGAGAGTGCTTATTCTTAAACCCATTCGATTTAATGAACCTGCGTCACAAGAACCTGGTGTTGGCGACGTATTTCCTATGTAAGTATTACAAGTACCACATTGATTTGTTCCATCTGCAAGTCCTTGGCTAGTCATTACAGCACCTCGAATTACACAAACACCTCTATTGTGATATTCTCCTCCCCAGTTAGGTTCATTATTAGCTACAATATCATCCCAACTAACTCGGCATTTTTTTACTTCTTGTGACGGTTGTTGTGCAATGGGTTGAGGTTGTTCGTTTTTATCTTCATCGCAAAAATTAACTCCAAGTTCCTTACGAACTTCTGCTAATTCTCGATCAAAAAAGTCATTACTAGGCTCTCTAATCCCTCTATTCCCCATTCTATAAGCCGCTTCAGATTCCTCACCTAATGTATATGTGCCAGCTAAATAATCATATATACCGCTACCAATTTCTAAAAGCTTAGGGGCATTATTCCCAGAAGGTACTGGTATTGGACCTCCAAACATTAACCAACAACCAATACCTAAAGTTGTAGTTGCAGCACTTATCGTAGTAAGAGGAACACTAGCAGCTAGTCCAACACCTGTCGCTGCTGTAGCGACTGAGAGTAACCCTGCCACAGTACCTATTGTGGCAAATCCAGCACAGGAACGTCTTGCACCAGTACATAATGCTTCCGTTACTACTCTATCTTGTTGTTTAACTGAATATTTATTTTTGCCTATTTTTTTGTCTAGACTTTTCAAATACTCTTTTTGAACTGAAAAAACTCCAATTTCTGTTTCTTCAGTAGGAGTTCGGCGAGTAATTTTCACTGATTCAGAATCTTGTACTTGAAGAATAAATGAGTCAATATCTTCATTCTTTTGAACCTCTAGTCTAGTTCCTTCAGGATTTGCACGGGCTGTAAAAGAGGATACACCACAAACTTCTTCGCTTACTGATAAAAAATCAACAGATTCTTGATACAGTTCATCTGTAGTGTTCTTTAATGTGATAGAAAAATTACATCCTTGCTCACTATTCCAAAAAATTTTCAATGTATCAGATGAAATATGTTTAACTGTTGGTGAACTTAAAACTATAGTATTACTCAAATCAGTTTGAGAACTTGGTAAATCAGGATTTTGAGGAGGAGTATTTGGTGTTCTTAGATTTGGATTTGTAAAAATATCAGTTGAGGGTGGCGTAGAATTCCCCCCATCATTGCGAAAAATATCAGTTTGCTGGGGAGAGGAATTATCATTGCGGAAGATGTCAACTTGGGCAATTTCGTAACTATTTGGAGGTTGAGCAGCGCTTACACCTCCCCAAAAGTAACAAACTGAAGAGTCCATTCCCAAGATACCGCAAAGGGTAACGGCGATTACCCTTTTAAACAAGACTGAACCAAAGGTAACAGTAAGAAAACTCAGAAGCGCGATCGCCCAAAACTTAATTTTACGCATGAATGACCTCAAAATATTTGTGAAAGCAATCTGTTAAGCAAGTATTGCACCCTATAACACCAAAAAATCTAGTTCTAATTTTCAGAACAGAATTTTAGTAAACGGCTCGTTGAAGTCGATCGAGAGCATCTAACAATTCTTGACGATTTCGGTTTATGATGGAATTTTGACGCGAACCAAATCCACCAAACCTACTACAATTTATTGAATTTCCAACAAAAGCTGATGCCATTTGATTACCGGAAACTGCCATGCGACACATATAAATATTGTGATGAATAGCTCTTGCATCGGAATAACTAACAGGTATCCACCCTTGATTTGTTTGTGAATAGCAACGTCTATATTGATCGCATTGAACTTGGTAAAATACCAAATTTTGCGCTTTAGCCTCCAATGGAAGTAAACTCAGTAAGCCAAATGTTACAGAAATTGATGCCAGTATTCGTCCTTTAAAATTCATGGTTTTCCTCTCACAATAATCTTAAAACTTAGGTGCGAGTCGCAGTGGAACTTATCTTTAGAACGGAAGGATTCTGTCAATAGTTCTTTCTACACCTCTTTCAACTCCTCGTTCCAGCGATCGCCGAAAAACATCTTCAATATTCAATCTGTCTCGCTGGTCGGGTTGGGCAGGAGGTGTATAATTGACAGTCAATTGTTGCGGCGGAGAATTCTCTACCTGCCAGCTTAAAAATAGCCCCTGACTAGAAGCAGATTGCAAGAAAGTATTAATGGGAATTCCTAAATTCAACCCCGACTTAATCAAATCGGCAACCGCTTCAATTCCTGGTGTATCAGAGGAGACAGACTGCTGTACTCGCGATCGCTCTTCTGCGTCACCTAACCCATGAACGCCAATAATTCGCCCATCAGAATCAAATACTGGACCCCCGCTCATTCCTCGTCGAGTTACAGAGTCATAAACCAAAGCATAACCATCCTGACGCGGTGTTTCTAAAACACTGGAAAGAACCCCTCCAGTAAACTGACGAGTAATTTCGTTAATTGACTGACTTGGTGCGGGCCACCCGGAAACAAAAACTGACTGTCCTTGTTGTACTGTACTGGTATTAGCTAATTTCGCAACCTGATAGTTTTTATCGCTAGTAAAAGATACAACTGCTAAATCTATTCCGGGCAAACGTTTCACTTGACTATAATTGAGTTCGTGAACTTGCTTATCTGCTGTGACAATATGATACTTATTTTGTCCGCCAACAACATGATTTGCCGTCAAAACATAATAAGTATTACCTTCCTTCGCAATAATCGCACCAGAGCCGTGTCCTTGACCTTCTGCGACCCGAATTAATACTGTTACTTCGCGAGCGATATTATTGACTTCTACTCCCGTCAAAGCCAATACAGATTGAGGTTGCATTGTCACAACTGTAGTAACAATTGCTGTTCCCGTTAGCGCTACTAAATGTTCAGAAAATCTCATTTTATTACCTCAAATATTTTTTATTCGCTACCAACAACAAATCAATTTGTCAAGTTAAGATTTACTGCGGAATTTGGTTGCTGTAAAATCGACTGTCCTAACCGTTGTGTCACTCTTTCCACTGGTATTCCCCAACTCAAAGGAATCATTTGTTCTCGCAACTGAGATGAAGGTTGAGAACCATCAAAATACACATAAGGATCTCCCCAAAGAGGATAAGCGTGCATTCCATTAATCCCAATTACTTCACCGCGAATATTCAACAATGCACCACCACTCATTCCTTTACGAATATCATTGGTATAGCCGATTTGATATCCTTCTTTTAAAGCTTGTTCTAACAGCAAGAAAACTTCTCCTTTCATCACCATAAAACCTTTGTTTCCAACGAAGAAAGGAGTCCGAGAAGGTAAATCTCCTTCAATGGGAAATCCTGTAGCTAATACTTCGTCACCGACGGCGAGACTTGCCACATTTCCTAATACCGCAACTGGATAATTGGCGTTACTACGAAACTGTAATAAAGCCAAATCATAACCAGCAAATCTCCGATTATCAGCTACCACAGCCGAGTAAATTTGACCGTCTGGAGTCTGTAAGGAATAAGAATCGGCTGGAGTCAAAACATGACGATTTGTAACAATAGTATAAACTTGTCCTTGTCGCTGAATCAAAATTCCTGAACCCCAGCTTCTTCCTGACAAAATTTTGACCGTAATATTTTGGGCAATTTCAATTAGTTTATTTTCTGGTAATTGGGTGTTTTGTTCGTCAACAATAACTTCTGGTATTGAACGAATTTCCGCTTGAGTTTGACTAGAAATCTGCCAACAAAAAACACTACAAATAACTAAGAGAAATTGCCAGCAAACTCTATTTACCAAATCGCACCACCTGGTTGGGTAGGCTGTGGAGTAGAAGGATTATTATTTGGAGTAGGAGTTAAAGTTGGCTGAGTTGGAGTGTTTCCTGCTTCGGCTGTAGCTGAATTCAAATATTGATTCACATCAACAAAAACTTGACCATTTTGATTAGAAATATGTCCGCTTCCACCAGTGGTACTTTCATAAAGTGGACCTCCTGCACCTGTACGAACTTCAAACAATTGTTGCAGAGTTCGACTCGCATTTTGTCCGCGTTTTAAGGTAAAAAGTAATCCCGAACAACCACCACCATTGGTACTGGTAACGCAAACCACAGGTTGACCATTCATAATTCCAGTGGTTAGATAACTCAGAGTACCATTGTTGTAATAAGTTTGGAAGCGAGAGGAAACTTCTTCACATCTGGTTTGGGGATTATAACCAGCACCAGTAAAATGGGGAGAAACCCAATGAACTACGGGAATATTTCCCCGTGGTGTACTTGCCATTGTTGTGGGTTTGCCGTTACTTGTTCCACAATAAAAGGTGATGCTTTGGGCTTGACTTGGTTGACTAAATAATGTAGATGTAATTAATGTTGTGGAAATAAAAACAACATTAGCGAGCAGAGAACGAAGGGAAAGTGAGTGAGTTTTCATTGGTTTATTTTTGCTAATTTCCTAAATGAATACTATAGATACGGACTCTGTAGAGACGTTGCATGCAACGTCTCTACACAATTTCATGTAGCTCAACTAAATGATTTTAGCTGTCACGCTTGTTAGAAAAGTAAACTAAAATTAGTTTAAGGGGTTTGTTCAGATAAAAAAGCACTTACAAAATTAGCAATTGGCGCTTTTTACTGAAAATCAATTGTTGAGATAATACATCTAAGTTGGACACATTCACCACCACAAACAGTGCAAGGTTGTGAGTTTGTTCCTAAAGAAGAAATTGCGGGAAAATGACCGACTGGTGCAGCTAAATTAAACTGCATTTGCTCGAAAGGAACATAAGTATTATTCTTGCGCCAGCAAATTTTTTCGCAGAAGGTTTTCCAGCTTGATTCTTCATATTCTTTTTTGCCGCCTAAATTACGATAAATACGCTGTTGCGGGGAAAAACCAAAGCGCCCTTGGCTATAGTTTACCCACAACTTGTCGATAGTTTGCAAAACTTTTACAGGAAATTCAGCAACGTCAGTAACTTGTTGTAAATTTTCTCTCCCGGCGGCTTTAGTTAAAATAGTTTCTGTTTCTAAAGAAGCTTCGCGCCAGTTACAAGCTTGCAACAGCTTTTCGAGGGTTTCAAATAACTGTGTCTGTGGATTTTGGGAAGTAATTACGGTAGTTGTCATGAAAAATCTTCCTCCAGTTCGATTTAAACAACACTTGAGTCAGACAAACTGATAAAAAATACTCGTTTTTTTTACTCGTAGTGTAAAAAAATTATCAGCTTGTTTCCTGATTAGGTCTAAGATAATCTATTGCACTAAAAGGAGAAAGGTCAAATTGGGTTCTTTTTGGATGTTATAATTTAGGGAATTTGAACCGAATTTGAACTTGACAATTTCGGAATATGCCTAAACCAACTAAAATCCAACCATCGGAACGAGGAAAACAGCTAATTAGAGAAGCTGCCAAAAAAGTGATGTTGCGCGAAAATTGTAATTGGCAGGGTGTGATAAATTGGCTTTGTTATCGAACGACTTTTTCTCCCTCAACAATTAAACGATTTATTGGTACGAAGGAAGAAAAAGCTGGTTCGATAAGCACAAATCGAGGTTGTAGTCAAGAAAAGTTTATTGAGTTATGTGAATTTTTAGACTTAAATTGGCGAGAAGTTGCGGAATTACCGAAATTAATTTCCCAGGAAAATCAACCTAGCGAGATTAATTCGGCTAAGAATCAAGATTGGGGGGAAGCGCCGGATGTTCCGCTTTTCTGGGGACGAGATGCGGAATTGATGACACTTAAGGAATGGATTGTGGGCGATCGCGCCCGCTTTGTGGCAATCTTAGGAATGAGAGGTATCGGGAAAACTCATCTCTCTCTTAAATTGAGCCGCACAAGGGAATCACTTCCGGTAAAATTTGCTCAGGGTGGGATCGGGAAAACTGAACTTTCGCTGAAGTTAGCACGAGAAATTGAAGCAGAGTTTGATTATATCGTTTGGCGATCGCTAATCACTCCCCAATCAGCTACAACTCTCATCGCAGATATCCTTAAATTTCTCTCCCATAACCAAGAAACTGAACTTCCTCAAACCTCTGAAAACCTCACCCAACAACTCTCCCAACTAATCAACTACTTACGCAAATATCGCTGTCTGCTTATCTTAGACAACATAGAAACAATTATCCAGCCGAACACAGAAATTAGCAAATATGAACCAGGATACGAAAGCTACAGTCAACTGTTTACAAAAATAGCCCAAACACCCCATCAAAGTTGCTTACTTTTAACCAGCCGCGAACCACCCCCAGAATTAATATTCAACCAAACAAACTCATCACCAATTCGTGTCTTAGAATTAAACGGACTTGAAGAAGCAAACGCGCAAAAACTCTTCCAACATTTCGATAACTTTACCGTAGAAAACGAGCAAGATTGGACAAAACTCAACAATCTTTATAACGGTAATCCTTTAGCCTTAAAAATTGTCGCTTCACATATCAAAGAAGTCTTTTTCGGGAATATTTCCCAATTTTTGCAACATGGATGCTCAGTATTTGGCAACCTTAATAACTTATTATCCTGGCATTTTGACCGACTTTCACCACGAGAACAAGAAATTATGTACTGGCTCGCAATTAATCGCGAACCTACCTCAATTATAACTCTGAAAGACGATTTAGTTTCCGCACTTTCACAAAAAAAATTACCAGAAACATTACAATCTTTACTACATAAACTACCCATCGAAAGAAGTAAAGATCGAAATAGCTTTACCCTCCAACCCGTCTTAATAGAATATACCACCGAAAGACTAATTAATGCAGTTTGTCAAGAAATTCAAACCGGAAAATTACAAATATTCAAAAACTACGCTTTACTCAAAGCCCAAAACAAATACTATCTCAGAATAAGTCAAATTAGAACTATTCTTGAACCAATCAAAGACAGACTACTAATTATTTATAAATCTCCCCATCTCCTCCAAGAAAGACTAAAAAATCTTTTGCAAATTCAGCGCGAACAATATCCTCTAGAACCTGGATATGTCGGAGGAAATCTGCTTAACTTACTTAGTCAATTAACTGACGACTTTCAATCCGAAAACTTCTCCAACTTAACCATTTGTCAAGCTTACTTAGTCGGAAAAAATCTTCAGTATACTAATTTTTCTAACTCCAACTTATCTAAATCAGTTTTTACCCAATCTTTTGGCGGAATTTGGTCGTTAGCATTTAGCCCCGATGGTAACATTTTAGCAGTAGGTGATTCCAATGGTCAAGTTCGTCTTTTAAGAGTCGAAGATGGACAATCAATTGCGATTTTTAATGAACGACATACCTGGTGGACTGTATCCCTAGCATTCAGTCCAGATGGAGAAAAGCTAGTAAGTAGTAGCTTAGATAAAACTATCAAGATTTGGTCAGTTAATACAGGTCAATGTTTAAAAACAATTACCGGACATACCGCTTGGGTTTGGTCAGTTGTATTTAGTCCCGATAGTAAATTTATTGCGAGTGGTAGTGACGATACGACAATTAAACTTTGGTCGGCTGACACAGGTGAAGAAATCAGAACTTTAGTTGGACATTCGAGTAAGGTTTTATCAGTTGCTTTTAGTCCCAATTCTCAAATTATTGCTAGCGGTAGCGCTGACCAAACAATTAAGCTTTGGAATTTGGAAACTGGAGAATGTCTCAAGACTTTAACTGGACATAACAATGCTATTTGGACAGTTACATTTAGTCCTGATGGTCAAATAATTGCTAGTTGTGGTTATGAAAAAAATATTCGACTTTGGGACACAAAAACTGGAAACTGTATCAAAGTTTTGCAAGGACATAATAAAGAAATAAAAATGCTGGCTTTTAGTCCCGATGGTGAAACAATTGCGAGTGGTTGCTTTGAACCTACTGTAAGATTTTGGAATGTAGAAACAGGCAAATGTCAAGCTAGTTTAAGAGGACATAAAAGCGGAATTCGAGCAGTTGCTTTTAGTCCGGATAATCGCACTGTAGCTACTGGGGATAATGACCAAATTGTCAAGTTATGGTCGGTGGAAAAGAATGAATGTTTTAAGACTTTTCAAGGGTATAATAATTGGATTTATTCAGTTGCTTTGAGTCCTGACGATAAAATAATTGCGAGTAGTCATTTAGACCACAAAATTCGCTTATGGAATGCTCAAACTGGAGAGTGTTTGCAAACTTTAACTGGACATACTGCTTGGATTTGGTCAGTAGTTTTTGGTTCGTCAAATGGGTCAAAATTGTTAGCTAGTGGGGGTGATGATGAGACAATTAGATTGTGGGATTTAACTACTGGTGAAAGTTTAGTTTTCCGTTCTGAACAAGAAGAGTATCAAGGAGCAATTTGTAGCATTAATTTTAGTCCGGATGGTCAATTGTTAGCGAGTGGAGGACAGAATAATGTTGTTAAATTATGGTCAGTGCAAACTGGAGAATGTTTGAGAAGTTTTCTTGGACATCAAGGTTGGGTTTGGTCGGTTGCTTTTAGTAATTTTGCTGAGGGTGAAGAGGAAGTTTTAGCTAGTGGTAGCGAGGATTTTACAATTAAGCTTTGGTCAATTAGAACTGGGGAATGTTTCAAGACTTTGACTGGACATAAGAATAAAGTTAGGTCGGTTGATTTTAGTGGTAATGGGCGATTTTTAGTTAGTGGTAGCGAAGATAATAGTTTAAAAGTTTGGAATATTTTGAGTGGGGAATGTCAACAAACTTTTTCTGGACATTTAGGGGCGATTTGGTCGGTAAAATTTAGTTTTTGCGGTCGATTTATTGTTAGTGGTAGTAATGACCAAACTCTGAGAATTTGGTCGCTAGAAACTGGTGAATGTATTCGTACTTTACAGGAACATACAGACCAAGTTGTTTCGATAGCTTTAAGTAGTGATGCGGAAATGATTGTTAGTGGGAGTTTAGATGGTACGATTAGGCAGTGGGATGCTCTAATTGGTAATTGTTGGCAAACTTTGAGTGTTTCTCTTCCTTGTGAGGGGATGAAAATTGGGGGTGTAAAAGGTTTAACTGGGGGTCAGAAAGAAACTCTTAAGGCTTTAGGGGCTGTAGGATGAATAACTTATTTGTTGTAAAATAAGAATGAGAAAGAGGCGATCGCGGTGAAACTAGCTAACTTACCTCAAGCTGTGATTAATGACCTGTGTCAAGACGAACAATGGCGATTAGATATCGATCCTGGTTTTGACAGTAAACATGAATTTTGGATGGTTTGGCGGCATTTTCTCAGTTTACCAGAATCATCTTTTTTCTCGGAAGCTAGTGAGGATGATTTAGCGGAATTTCTGGAATTCAATGGTTTTTCGGTACTCTTACCTGTACCACGTAGTCATCATCCTCAGATTAGATTAGTTCGTTTGCTTGAAAGTCGCGACGAGCAAACTTTAACTTTGTTTATTCATGATTCTTTTCATCGTGAATGGTTTCAAGATGTTTTTGGAGCAAGATACGGTTTCTTAGCTGTAGCAGACCGTTATCGAAAATTTGGCTGTGATTTTTACTTAGCCAGCTATTACCATTTTACTTATTTGATTGGTAATGATTACGACAAGGCAAAAAGTTTTCTGATTTAGTTAATTATTTTCTGGGTTTAGTTTCCACTTTAGTCGGAGAAGGCGCACTTTGAAGCAACTTTTGGGTGCTTTTTCTCCTCTAAAAAAGCTGAAGTTTAAACTATTACGCTTCACAGAAAACCCCAATCAAATATCTTTTTTTCCTGATAGCCAATAAGTGACCATTTCGCCTTTACCTTTAACATAAATCATGCCACGCTTGATAAACAAATACTCATGCTCCAATAAACGATAAGTAGCCTCAGTACATTGAATTCGGCTAGCAGTACCTTGAGATTCCATGCGCGAAGCCACATTAACAGTATCACCCCAAAGGTCGTAAGCGAACTTTTTAATCCCAATAACTCCAGCAACAACAGGTCCAGTATGGATACCAATACGAAGATTAAAAGGTTTACTATCAGAACGCTTAAAATTAGCCATTTCCCGTTGCATATCCAAAGCCATTTCCGCGATCGCCCGCGCATGGTTAGGATGAGGCATCGGAATCCCGGCTGCTACCATATAAGCATCGCCGATTGTCTTAATTTTTTCCAGTCCGTGGCGATCGGCTAGTTTATCGAAACAAGAAAAAATTTCATTGAGAAAATCAACCAATTCCGTCGGTGAAACACGAGCCGAAAGTCCAGTAAAATCAACAATATCAGCAAACAGAATCGTGGCACTCTCAAAACGTTCCGCAATGCTAGATTGTTTTTGTTTCAACTGATCGGCGATCGGACGAGGTAAAACATTTAATAACAGTTGTTCTGACTTTTCTTGTTCCGCCCGTAAAGCTTCTTCGCTATGCTTACGTTTAGTAATATCAGCTACCGTACCTTCATAATAAATCACTTCCCCGCTACCATCACGAACCGCGCGAGCATTCTCCGAAGTCCAAATAATACTCCCATCCTGACGATAAACTTGCGACTCAAAATTAGTTACTTTATCAGATTTCGCGATCGCCTCAACAAACTCCTGACGACGTTGAGGATTAACATATAACTGATTCCCCACATCAGTTAAATTCTGTGTCACCTCTGCCGCAGAATTATAACCATACATCCTTACCAAAGCCGGATTAGCACTAATACAATGTCCGGCTGGTGTCGTCTGAAAAATACCTTCTGCGGTATTCTCAAAAATACTCCGGTACTTTTCCTCCGCCTTTTGCAACGCATCCAAAACCCGACGACGTTCAGTAGTATCTCGTGCTACCCAAATTACCTTATTTTCCGGCATTGGCGAAACACTTGCCGCAAACCAAACCTCTTTAGTTTTCGCCGAACTAAACTCTTCCTGCTCATCTTCAGCAATAATACAGCCATGTCCACCTGCACCTTGACAGTGCGCTCCTTCGCGAATCGGAAGACTATATTCAATATTAACCGTTTGTCCAGTTTCCAGAACTTCCTGAATAATCTCCACAAACAAATCAGCTTGTTGACGAGGTAAAACTTCCTCAACACTTCTCCCAATTAATTCCGCAGTCGGACTATACAACACTTCAGAATTAGTTGAGACAACTTTCACATAATGTCCTTGAGCATCGAAAACCGTAATCACATCAGTCATCGAAGCAAACAAAGCCCGCAACCCGGCTTCAGAGTCTCGGAGTGCAGTTTCAATCCGGCGACGTTGACCAACTTCTCTCACTAATTGATGATTAGCATCTTTCAAAGCTGCGGTGCGTTGTTCAACAATCGATTCTAACTGTTCGTTGAACTTTTTCAAAGCCTCTTCAGCTTCTTTGCGTTCGGTAATATCTTCAACAGTTCCTTCGTAATAAAGCAGATTTCCATGTTCGTCATAAATCGCACGAGCATTTTCCGAAATCCAGCGCAAACTACCATCACGGCGATAAATTTGGGATTCAAAACCAACCACACGACCAGCATCAGCTAATAATTGGATAAATTCCTGACGACGCAGAGGTTTGACATAAACTTGCTCAGAAATATCCTTAATCTTCGCGATTAGTTCTTGGGGTGAGTCATAGCCGTAAATTCTTGCCAAAGCTGGATTAGCATCCAGGAAAGAGCCATCAGGAGTAGATTGGAAAATACCCTCAACTGCATTTTCAAAGATATTCCGATATTTAGTTTCAGCCTGTTGGAGTCCATCAAGAGCTTTTTGGCGTTCGGTAATGTCAATCCCGATTAAGAAAGCCGCTTGACCGAGATTGTATTTTTGGGCAACAATTAAATAATTGCGCTCGATACCGCTAACTCGTGCGGAAATTTCGCGAAAAGCGTCTTGGGGGGAACTGACGAAAAACGATTGCACAAAATCGGTAAATTCGGAGCTAGTACCCAAGAAACCAATTTCTTGACCGACGAAATCTTGAGGAGATAACTTGAAAATTGAGGCGAGGTGACGGTTGACCTCGATATAACGCAAATCTGAACTTACCCAAGAAACAATTCCCGGTACGGCTTCTAAGACCGTGTGTAAGCGTTCGTTTGCCATACGCAAATCGGTTTCGGCTTGCTTACGTTCGGTAATGTCAATCCCGATTAAGAAAGCTGCTTTACCGCGATCGTATTTTTGCGCCACAATCAAAAAAGTATGTTTTTCCCCATCAACGTTGGCTTCTATTTCCCGGTAAGCTTCATGCACAGAACTTTGGAAAAAGTTTTCGACAAAATCGGTAAACTCGGAGCTAGTCCCTAAAAAGCCAATTTCTTGACCGACAAAGGCGGCGGGAGGCAAGTCGAACATCGAGGCTAACTGCTTGTTAACTTCGATGTAGCGCAAATCTGAGCTAATCCAAGAAACAATTCCCGGTACGGCTTCTAAGACGGTTTCTAAGCGTTCGTTAGCCCCACGTAGTGCTGATTCAGCGCGTTTGCGTTGGGTAATATCAATTCCGATCGTAAAAGCGGCGCGAGAGTGGTTATATTTCTGAGCCACGATCAAATAGTTACGTCTTTCACCACGAACGTTGGCTTGTACTTCTCGGTAGCTTTCTTGAAGCGTACTGGCGAAAAATGAGCGCATAAAGTCGATAAACTCGGAGCTAGTACCCAGGAAACCAATTTCTTGACCAACAAAGGCGGCAGGGGGCAACTCAAACATTGAGGCTAACTGCTCGTTAACTTCGATATAACGCAAATCGGAGCTAATCCAGGAGACAATTCCTGGTACTGCATCTAAGACGGCTTGGAGTTGCTCTTTGGTGCCGCGCAGTGCTGATTCGGCTTGGTGACGTTCGACTACTTCAGCGACGAGTTGGTCGTTGGATTCTCTTAAGGCGGCAGTTCGTTCGGCTACTTGCTGTTCTAATTCAAGTTTGGCTTGTTGGAGGGCGGATTCTATTTGTTTTTGGGCGGTAACTTCTCTAGTTACCCATAAGACTGATTCTGTGTTGAGCGGTGAGATGCTGCAAGCATACCAAACTTCGCGATTTTTGAGGGTGAGGTTGTACTCGAAGTTTACGGTGCGTTGCTGTTCGATCGCTTGACGAATATAACTTAAAAATAAATCGGCTTGATGGGGGGGAAAGACTTTGTGGAGAGTATCTCCGGTTAGTTCGGGTGCGGAGTTGTCTTTGAGTGTGGGATTGGTGGGGGCGATTTTTAAACAGCGTCCTTGAGTATCTCTAACCATGACGATTTCGCTCATGGCGGCAAAGAGCGATCGCAGTTCGGATGCTGATTCTTGTAAGGCTAATCCGACTCGCTGACGTTCTTGAATTTCTTTTTCTAATTGGGCTTGGGTGGCTTCTAGTTCGCAGGATTTTTCTTCTAGTTGTCTGGTTTTCTGGATTCCTAAACTGACTTCTGCGAGTAAGTCGATGACAATTTCCGAAGCGTTGAATTTTGCTTCTTCTACTCCTAACCAGGGTAGAGGTTTGATTGGTTTTTGGCTTTGAGTCAGAATTTCGATGTCGTTGTTAGGTAAGACTTTGCCGAGAGCATAATTGCTACTGACGTGGTTGTTCGGCTCAATTTGGATGCTACCTCTGGGTGCGTGGAAATGAGTGCCGATTGCTGCGGCTCTAACTCGTTCGGGAGCAAAGGATTCAGCGAGTTCTACGGCTTGTTTCCATAAGTATACTTGGGTGTAGGCGCTTTCGATCGCTGCTGTGGGCAGAGTTCCAAATTGCTGCTGCCATTTTTGGACAAATTTTTGATTGGCTGGGGTGTCTAAGGTGGAGAGATAACTGAGACTGGCATAAGTGCCGACGGCATATTTACCCAGGCTTTTTAGTTCGGTTTCGCCTAAGTTGATGGCAATGATTGGTGTGGTTTGAAAGTCGATAGTTGAGGCGAAACATTGGCGATAAAATGCCTGATAATGGTTTCCAGCGAGGGTATTGATGACGACATCAGGTTTTTGTTGTTCGATGGCGGCGATCGCTGATTGAAAATCAGTTATCTCTAAAGGAATGTATTCTTCTGCTACTGCGATCAGGTTTTGTTGTTTGAGTTGAGCTTTGATAATTTTGTTTGCGGCTTGGGATAAAACGCAGTCGCTACCAATCAGGAAAAAGCTTTGTTTGCCATTTTCCTGTAGCCAAGATAAAGCTGGCTCGACTCGTTGATTGGGACAAGATCCGGTATAAAAGATATTTTGAGAGCTTTCGATACCCTCATATAAACCTGGATACCACAGCAAAGCATTTAACTGTTCAAATACTGGTTTGACTGCTTTGCGAATCGCCGAAGTTTCACCACCAAAAACTGTAGCTACCTGTTGTTCGCAGATCAGCTTTTGGGCTTTTCTGGCTAAACAAGTCGCAGAAATTCCTTCGGCAATTACTGGTTCGAGTTGTTGCCCTAAAACGCCGCCATTTTGGTTGATTTCGGCGATCGCCATTAGTGCTGCGTTTGTTAATTCAGCATTCATGGCAGTCGGTGTGCTAATCCCCACCACGTCGGCGGCGATTGGCATCGCTGCGGTTGTATTTTTTGATTGTAAAATGCCCACTGGCACGTTAGACATAGTTTGTTTCTGCCTGATGCTCTCAGGTTCACAACTGCGGTTAACTATGCACCCCACACGATCGCGCCTCCCAAATCTAGTTGAGTTAACGATCTTTGTTTTCTTTGCTTTCGGAGAAAAATCCGGATCGAAAGGCAAATTTTTTAATTTTTGCTCTCAAACAGTATTGACGCTTTGCTTAAGATTAACTTATAAATCTCGATTAGAGTGCGATCGCTCAAATCAAGATTTAGACAAAGCCGATCATTCTGAGTTGATGCCACCTGACCAAAAGTAGAATTTTAGCACTAACTAAATAATTCTACTAACATTTTTTTTTCCTGGTGTCCAACTTGGATAACTGATTGATTTGCTTGCTTGCTTGGGCGATCGCGGCTGTTGGTAGTGTACTCTGAAGGTGTGACAGTTGCCCAACTGGTTACAGGGTGTAATAAATCTTAACTACCTTTAACTGGAATTTATTTTTTCTTTAGCATGGAGTATTGGGAAGCAAGGTTTCCCTGCTGTAAAAACCGCAATGTTTGTTTCTTCTACTGGCTCAGTTTCGATTTATCGGTTAATTCGAGAATTTACTGATTCTAACTCGGATTTGATGGTTAATGGGGCGACTCTCGAAAGCTTAGTGGAGGCTTTATTTGATTTGCTCATTGAGCAACGATTAGCCGCGACAATCTTGGTTAAACTCCCTTACAGCAGTAGTTGGGAAGCTCAACTCAAACGTTACCAGCACAGAATCAAAGGCTCAACAATATATTTATACAGCGATCGCCACCCAACTGCGGCTCCAAAAATTCCTGGTGCTATTCCTGTACAATTAGTCACTAGCAGCGAACTACAACGAGAATCTTTTCTGATGATTGTCGCTACTGAACTTGTTGTCGCGATTGGTACAAAAGCACCAATACCAGATCGAGCCATTGCTAGCCGACAACAGGAACAATTGCAAGTAGTCTGTACTTTTGAGCCAAATGTCGTCGGTGAAGTATTAAGCAAACTAAAAAGCGCGATCGCTATTGCTGATGATACTCCAGAAATTGCCGCGAATATTACTTTACCTACGGCTGTCTCTCCAGAATTGTTATCTCATATCGTTTGGAAATATTTTCAGCGTAGCGACCAACTCACGAAACCGCAACCTTGGCAATTTAAAGACGAATTTATCTCCGATGTGATCGAGGAATTTAGCACTCCTTTAACACACATGAAAACTGCCTTAAGCATTTTAAAATCGAATCAGTTATCAGAGCGACAACGCGATCGCTATTTACAACTGTTAAATCAAGAATGCGATCGGCAACATGGTTTAATTGAAGCCATGCGTACTTTACTCCAATTAGATTCTATCTCTCAACCCCAAAATCAAGAAGCCGTACAGTTAGAAGAGTTAGTTCCCGGTATTGTTAGCACCTATCAACCCTTAGCAATGGAACGCAATATTCAACTCGGTTACACTGTACCTGCGACTCTTCCCCCAGTTAATTGTCCTCATCATTGGCTCAGACAAATTATCATTAATTTACTTAATAATAGTCTTAAATTTACCCCTGATGGCGGTAAAGTCTCAGTACGAGCTTCTCAACAAGAAAAATATGTTAAAGTCGTCTTTCGCGATACCGGAGTAGGAATTCCCGAAGCAGAAATACCGAAAATCTTCGATAGTTTTTATCGCGGGAGTACCACTAAAAACGAAACTACTGCTGGCGTTGGTTTAGGTTTAACAATAACTCGACAATTACTATTACGTTGTGGTGGGTCAATTTCTGTGAGTAGTAAAATTGGTATTGGCTCAGTATTTACGATTTTATTACCTCTTGAAACAGAAAATATTTAGTTGATTGGTTATTAATTTCTAGTGAAAAAATCACTGCTTTAGTAACTTCTTTTCCAAAATTCAGATCGTTATTCTTTAAGAAGTAGCGGATCTAGTCAGAAAAAAATTGGCATGAGAATTATTAGTATGACCTAGAGGTAGAAAAATCGTCATCACTTCTCCTTTTTGAGGTCGCTGACGTACAGTTAGCTTACCACCAAGAGCATGAAAAAGATTTTTAGTGACATCAAGATTTAAACTTAAGCTACCAGTTTCCGGTTGAAACATTAACAACTGACCAATTGATTGAATTGGGTTATGCTTGTTATTATTTTGAGATTGAAGTTCGAGTTTAAGTTGATTTCCCGCAGTTGTTACTTGTACTTGAATTTCGCCACCACAGGGTGAAGTCCGAGTAAATTTTTCCATCAAACCGATTAATACTTGTTCGAGCATACCTGGATTAGTGACTACGGTTGGAAGTTTTTCTGGTAAAACAAAATCCAAGGTAACATTACGCCGTTGTGCTTGTTTTTGCCAACAGGGAATATTTTGTTGGAAAAGTTGTTCTAAGGAAATTGAGGTTAAAGGAACTTCTTTTTGTGGTTGAGTTTTAGTAGTAGTTTCTAACTCGGCGGCACGGAAAATTAATTCCATGCGGTTGATTTGTTCGGTACATTCTTGGTCGATATTTTCGAGACGTTTGATTACATCTTGAGTAAGTTTTTGTGGCTTTTTCAAGAGGAGTCGCGTCAGCATTCTAATTGTAGTTAAAGGTGTGCGAATTTCGTGAGTTAAGGCTTGTAATAATTCCACGTCGGCAGTTTTTTTGCCACAATTAGTTTGTCGATCGCTGGAAGTCCGAGATTGGCGATCTTTGGTGTCTCTGAGGGGGATAACTTTGGCTGGTATTTCTTCGGGGTGGGTTTTCCACACCTTGGTGGTACGTTTTTCCTCTACTTCGGGTAAGTTAGAGAGATGGGCGATCGCGTGACGAGAGAATTCCATCACCAGACGGTAATCCGGAATTGGAGGAGCAAATTCTGTCACTAAGTTATCTAACCAGGATAACTGATGAGCGCTGGTGAGCAAAAGTCTCCCTCTCAGGGCTGTCCAAGCTTTGTTTACTACTTCTGGATCGAAAGAAAATTCAAATTGGGGAGTATCGGTGGAATCTTTCCCTAAACTCATCACTAAAGCGAAGCTAGAGGTGAAAATTAACGCGAATTGCTCTGCGACTAGGGGATCGCAGGATAATAAGGGAAATTCTACTACTGGAGAGATGTTGTCGGCTAAATCCGTTGGTGAAACTTGTTGTAGCTGACAAGGCATTAAGCGTCGTACGGAGGAAGTTTCCGGTGCAAAAACGCCTCGATGTATTTGCGAGAGGATTTTTGGGGTGCTTAAGATGGGTGCAGGTCCGGATAAAACTAATCCTTGAAATTCGGCTGAAGTGGGAGAATCAGATTCGATAACCTGTGAAAGTAATTTTTCTAGTGCAGCGATCGCACTACTCCATTCTCGCTCGGCTTGTAGTTGCGCTGTGGCTCTACGTCCGTTATTGTTCCCACTATGATGAGGATCGGCGACAATTACTGTTTGCTTGGTTGTCTTCTCTGACTCGTAGCCGCGATCGCTAGGCGTACTTCGGTCTAAAATTTCACATATAGTTTGTAATAACCACTTTTTCACGTTATCTCGACCCCCGGAACTAGCTTACTCTTTGGAACAATCTTAAATTTATACCTGTTGTTACGATAGTAGCGGTATTAGTTATGCTTCCTATGGCAGTATAACCGAACTAATAAGTCGCAATCTCCACAATCGTAACGAAGTAAAAGTGGTTCTTGGGGTCGTTTCTCGTTTTGAGCCAAATTTTTGCGGCTAATTTGTTTCTGTGGGAAAGCAAATTTGTATCTATTTACACTGTTCTCGGATTCTGAGATGATTTTCATCAATAGTTGACGAAATCAATGAAGTTAATTTTCCCTAAAAAACTCGCTCATTTCCAAAAAATTAAAATTATTAAGCTCCCTAAATTCTTGCTCAGAAAAGGTTTAGGAGTATTGGTGATTCGGAAAAATTCAAAATGTGACTCAAGGATACGGATGAGTTAACTGAGGAAAAATGGAGAAAAATTTACATGAATTATTTTTTAGTATGTCCTGAGATATAGTCTACAAATTACGAAAAAATCTAGGCTAGTAAAAGCCTTAGCTTTATTAAAGTTAGGCTTTTTACTTCTCTTAGTTTTTGCTTGGTGAAATCAGAATGGTCAAGTTGAGCGCTTCTGACAAAAGCGCTGAAGAATTGCTGAATCGAGAAAGTTTCTATTTGGATCGCAGTGCTTTAGCGGCAACTAGCTGCGGTATAGCGATCGCTCCTTAAAAACGAATATTTTAACTCAAAGTATCGATTCTGCTAACTCACTAATCTGGTTGCGACAAGCATTACAGTCACACTTTAACTTGATCCGATTTAACACAGTTTGATTAAGCCCTAATTTAGGAGTTAAATCCGAATTTTCGTCGTCGAAAGCAGCAGAATTCACACAAGTACAATCACTGTTATCTAATGCTACCTCATAATCTGGTGCGGTAAATACTAACTCTTTTTGTGAAAAAGAAGCGTTATTTGTTTGATTAGTTTCTGGAGAGACTGCTTGGTTAGCTTGGGCTGGATTTGCTGCTAGCATTAATGCTAGGGAGCTAGAACAACCTAAAACTGTTAGTACGTCTCTTTTCATAGAACTTTCCTCACCAAGTAATTTCTGAAAAGTTAAAACCCGTAGAAGTTTGTCGAGCTATTTTTTGATACTTTGAACAAAAGTAGTATGTAAGCTCCGACGATTTGGCTACGGGTTGTTGGTATGTTAGCACAAGTGGAAAAAAAATGACTAGAAAATTTATAATTTTAAAGGTTTGACAGCGAAATCTCCTAGTGTTAAAGTATAGGAATTCTTTTCTCCAGTAGCGATAAAAGTAATAATTACTTCGGACGCGATCGCCACTGCTAAGATCACTAAATTCCTCGCTAAGGGGTAATCGCAAACGTCGTCATTTACTGGAGAGGGAACGCGATAATTGTCATTCCAAATTATTTCTGCGTAGTTGCTAGCTAAACCGATGTGAAGACCAGGAATTTTCGCGTTTTCGCAGTAATCTTTGAGGATTTGACGTGCGACGCTATTATCGAAAGTATCGACGACAAAAGTGCTATTTTTGAGTAGTTGAGACGCATTTTCTGAAGTTAATTCTTTTGCTTTTCCGTCGATCGCCACATTTAAAGCACGATAAAGGCTATTTGTCAAGATTTTTGCTTTATATGCGCCAACATCAGATTGGTAGTAAGGCTGAGTAGAAAGATTGCGTTCTTCAATGCGATCGCGATCGATAACTTTCAGTTTACCAAAACCAGTACGCGCTAAATTTTCCGTCAGATTAGCACCCAAAGCACCCGCACCGCAAATCGTGACCGGAAAATCGGCTAACTTGGACATTAATTCTGGTGTGCGATACAGTTGTTCGTGAAAGAATATAGACATTTGTCAAGTACCCGCATTGATCAGTTTGTTTTCCTTGTCTTCCCAGTCCCCAGTCCCAAATCACCAATCCCCAATCCCCAATCACCAGTCATAACGTTTTTCGATGACACCGACGAGAGACTGAAGATCGAAATCGCGATCGCGTCCACTCAGACAAATACCGGAACTAATTACGGTAAGATCATTTTTGGCGATCGCCGAAACATGACGTTCCCCATTCGCAGTAAGCCATTCTACTTGCCAATAATCGCCGCGCGATCGATAAATATCCAACTCACCCCCACCTTGACGCAAAGCTTCACGGATCTTGTTTTCCTCATTTTGCGCTTCTCGTCGCAACTCCCATTTCCGCTTTTTCTGGCGCTTTTTCGGCGATTTACCCAACTTTTGCGAAGCTTCCACTATCGTTTCACCCCTCACCTGACTGCGATGCTGACTTCTAACTTCCGCATATCTGCGACGCAACACCAAATCATAAACCGTCAACATTTCCGGAGTCATCCCCGCAAAACGCAAATTCTCCGTAACAATCTCCTGACGCAACTTTTCCCTCATTTGTCCTGCTGGCTGAGGTGACGCGCGACGGTCAATTTCCTCGAACCAGCAAGCTTGACCGTCAAAACGGGCAATAATTGGCTCAAATTGCCCCCCTTCACTCACTAAATACACCGGAACAGGTTTCACCACACCAAAACGTTGCTGCATATCCGACTCATTCACCGGATAACCTAACCAAGTTTGTCCCTGCAAAGAATAAACCAACCGCAAACGCAACTGTGGAAACAAATTGAGATATGCAGCGATTTGTGGCAAATTTGCTTCATCTACCACTTCCGCAACCTTCTCATCCACAGGCTGAAAAATTCCCCAACCCTCAAAACCTTCTGGCTGTGGTACAAATGTATAAATCAGATTCCCTACCGACGTGCGTACTTTTCCCCCACCGACACAAGGTGCGAGAAATTCGGTAGACTGTAACTGGTTTTCTGCGGCTGCAAGTTCGTTAATCAGGTTACGGATATCTGCCACGGCTATTTCCTCTTAGTGGCTGAATAATTAATGTATTATATTGTAGTATAGAGACGGCGAATCTGGCTACTGTGTCTCAGAGATTAAAGTCATTGCAGAATCGATAATTGCTTTTCGATTAACTAAATTTGCCAATTCCTCTACTTCATAAAGTCCTTCTGCAACCTCCAAAGAAGCCGCATTAAGTGCTTGTAAATAAGCCGACTCCAAAGCTTCGCGTAACTCCTCTGGTTTGAGATAATAACCTTTAGCTTTACGACGCTTATTTTTCTCTTGAATTTCAATAACAGAATTACGAATTGAGATATCCCAAGACCGAGTTGTTCTCTCTTCAACCTGCTGCTTAATTAAAGATAACAGCAAAATTTTGCCATAACTCCGGATATTATTAATTTTGTCATCTCGACTCATTTCTTCAAGTTCTTCAACAATAGCTAAAGCATTATTCAGATCGCCTTCTAAAAGAAAATTTTTGAGAGCAAATAATTCTTCCATGATTATCTTTGACGAGATTTAACCACAATTTGAACGTTAATTAGCTAAAAAGAATAAAAAGTAAGCAAAATGATCGAATAGTTTGTCTTTCCCAGAAATAAATATTTTACTTACTCGACGAATAATTATCTGTATCTGAGCTAATTCAACTGTTCAATTGTTCAATTTGAGATTCAGACAAACCCGTCATTTGAGCTACTTCAGTTATACTCATTTCTTGCTGTAACAAATTGCGGGCTACCTGTTGTAATTGAGACTCAGCTCTATTATGGGGTTTAGTTCCCCCTGTCATAGCGACAACTTCACCGTTAAAATATTCGTAGCGCATTTCTTGAGTAGGTTCCCATTCCAAATACTCTTGGGTAGTCATCGCGGGAAATTTTCGATTAGCAATCATCGTAAGTTTCTCCTTTTTCGCTAAACTGACACTACAAGCGTGGTTTATGTAAACATCTATGTCTGATTCTACTTCTGTGCGCGATCGCTACTTACAATTGATTGATAAGATCGTCGATACCACCCTCCAAGGAAAAATTCGCTCCCAGGAGCAAGTTTATCGAATGCTAGTGCAAAATCTTAGCAGTGGTACTGGGGAAATTTTTGAACGTTGTTTATTAGAACGGATAACTGCCACCAAAGCGCAATTAGAGACTAAAATAAAAGCAACCCGGATTCTGAGAGCATTAGAAACAATTCAGAAGCAATGGGAACGCTGGTTACAAGAAAATCAAACCAATTTAGCGATCGCTACTGCTCTAGAAGAAATAACTCAAGCTGAACCAAATCAGCGTTTCGTAGCTTTCTTACGAATCATTGACCCTAATCGTAGCGACCCTTTAACTTTAACTCAATTAGAACAATTAGCGCAAGCTTTACAACAGCAATCAAACCAAGATTTCCAGCAACTAGCTGCTGGTATTAATCGTGGTTTAAAATCTTGGGACAAACTCGCAGCAAATCTTGTCAGTTGGATGTACGAACCTAGAGGAACTGCTTTAGGTTTTAGCGGTACTTCCCAAGATACCGGACCTTGGGGTTTTTGGGGAAAATTAATTAATAGTCCCATCTTGCAACAATTATTTCAAACTTTAGCCCAACGGGAATCATTAAGCGAATTTGCAAGCAAACAAATTGCGGTAGAAACTGCTGCTTGGGTGGAATTAACTGTAGTTTTACAATGTTTACAACGCGGTTTAGTTCAATTTTTCGACCAACGGATTTACAACAGTGAATTAGGGGCAAATTTATCTATCTCTACATTTCTTACTTTTGCCGTCATTTGGTCGCAATTAGCTAATGGTTTAAATATCCCTACGACTAATCCTTACGCTCAAGGTTGCTTTCAAATTATGCTGCAAATTCTGCGAACTTTTACGCAACGGGAATATTTTCCTTTATATGGTGGCGTTTTTGCCTTTTTCGGTGGCGAAAATTTGCGAGAAGCGCTGAATTATTTAGACGAACCTTTGCGACAAGTAGAAGGAACCCAAGAAAAGGCGAGAATTTTAACTTTATTAGGTTATTCTCAAAAAGCCCAAGGTAGATTAAACCAAGCAAAAGCCTTTCACCAAGAAGCTTTGAGAATTGCGGGGTCTGCTGAAGATCGCGTCTGCGAAATTGCTAATCTTAATCATCTCAGCCGCACTTTTATCGCCGAAAAAAATTATAATGAAGCGGTTAATTCCAGTCAACGGGCTTTAATGTTTAGCCGTCAATATGGAGATAGTCTTGGACAAGCAAATGCTTTGGCAAATTTAGGTTATAGTGAAGTATTAAAGGCAATTCAAAATGAACGTCCCGAAACCGAAGTTTACGAAACAGCGATTAATTATTTAGAACAAGGTTTACAAGCAGCCATCAGATTAAACGACGGACAAAGTAAGGCTTTATGTTATAGTAGTCTCGGCATCGCGCAATTATTTTTAGGACAACCTTCGGCGGCAATTGAGTCTTTAAGTAAAGGTTTAGAAGCAGCTAAATTTTCAGGAGATTTGTATTTACAAGGACTTAATTACGCTTATTTAGCAGAAGGATATAAAGAAGTCAATAGTTTGAGAAAAACTGTAACTTGTGGTTGTTTAGGAATGTATTTGTTAAACCAAATTAATGCCGACGAATGGCGACAACCAGCAGGATTATTAATAATTTTGCAAGGACAAGCGCCGGAAAAATTTACAGAAGCTTTGCAACTTTCGCGCCTAGAAATTATTAAACATATCGGCATCGATGGCTACGATTATTTACCACAATTACTGCAAAAATACCAGGAAGAAGGTTGATTTTTGTCTACTAAATTAAATTAGGAGGATTTCGAGAAAATGGGATTGAATCATACATTCTTTTTGGTTAAACAATCAGAAACAGATTTCCGGAAATATTTGACTGCTAAATCTGATATAAACTTACATGATGACTTGCTTCGATACATGATAGATACATTGTACTGGATTCCAAGCGCAAACTTTTCGGGTTGGAAAAAAAAACCGAGTCAAGGACTAAGTATGTGGGGATCAACAATTATAGAAGGTGAAGGACTCAACATCTTATTCAAGATAATGAATGCTTGGATAAATTTATTTTCATGTTCCCCACCAAAACTTAAACTAACTGGTCCTTGGACAGAACATTTAGATGATGAAGGAAATGTGGAAGGTGAAGGTTATTACTCTACTTTAGAGTTAGATCGAGACGAAATTATAAAAAACCTAGAAAAACTTGCCGATTACGCTCAAAAAGCTTCAAATGAGGGTCATTATATTTTACATATAGGAATTTAATTAGGTTGAATTAATTGTCAATAAAATATAACCAAAGGAGAATGAAATGTTAGGCGCGATCGCAGGAGACATTATCGGTTCCTTCTATGAAGTACATAACCTAAAAAGCAAGAAATTTCCTTTATTTGGTAGTAAATCATGCTTTACTGATGATACAGTGCTTACCGTTGCTGTTGCTGATGTTCTTCTGCACAACGGTGACTATGTTGTAAACCTCAAAAAGTATCATCATCGCTACCCTAACCCTTATGCAGGTTACGGACAGAACTTTGATCGGTGGGCAATGTCTAACAACAACGAACCTTATAATAGTTGGGGAAATGGTAGCGCTATGCGAGTTTCCCCAGTAGGATTTGCTTTTGATGACCTCGAAACCGTGTTACTAGAAGCCAAAAAAAGCGCCGAAGTAACTCACAATCATCCCGAAGGAATTAAAGGCGCACAAGCAACTGCTGCGGCTATTTTACTCGGTCGTCAAGGCAAAAGTAAACCAGAAATAAAGACTTATATCGAAAGTAACTTCGGCTATAATTTGAGTCGAAAATTAGACGAAATTCGACCAGACTATCAATTTCATATTTCCTGTCAAGGTTCGGTTCCCGAAGCAATTATCGCCTTTTTAGAATCAACAGATTTTGAAGATGCTATCCGTAACGCCGTTTCTCTCGGCGGCGACAGTGATACGATCGCCTGTATCGCCGGGGGTATCGCCCAAGCTTATTATGGTAGCGTACCAGAAACTATTGCCCAAGAAGCCTTAGCACGTCTCGACAAGCATTTGCGTCACGTTACCGAAACATTTCTCACTCAATACAACCTGAAATAATTGTGTTATCACCGTAGCAGTAGCGCGAGTAAGTAAACTCCTTGCTACTAATCAATCTCAGAAGTTAGAAATTAGGTAATTTATGGCTGACGTAATCGATTATCAAATCTACGGTAACGATATGCAACTCGTCGAAATCGAACTCGACCCAGGCGAAGGAGTGCGAGCAGAAGTTGGTACAATGACCTACATGGAAAGTGGCATCATGATGCAAACTAACACGGGTGGCGGTCTTTTTTCTGGCTTTAAACGAATGTTAACCGGAGAAGGCTTTTTTATTACTACCTTTGCTAACAGTGGCGCAAAAAAATCTCGTGTTGGTTTCGCTGCCCCTTATCCTGGTCAAATTATTCCCTTAGACTTAGGGAAAATAGGGGGTGAATTTTTGTGTCAAAAAGATTCATTTCTGTGTGCAGCTAAAGGAATTGATATCGATATCGCCTTTACCAAACGCATTGGGGCTGGCTTCTTTGGCGGTGAAGGCTTTATCCTGCAAAAATTAACAGGTAACGGACTAGCATTTGTTCATGCAGGCGGTGCCATCATCGAAAAAAACTTGATGCCTGGTGAAACTGTGCGTGTAGATACTGGCTGTATCGTTGCTTTTTCACCCTCCATCAACTACGAAATTCAGTTTGTGGGTGGCTTCCGCAATGCTTTATTTGGGGGTGAAGGTTTGTTTTTAGCCAACTTAACTGGACCGGGGAAAATTTACTTACAAAGTATGCCTTTCTCTAAACTAGCCGACCGAATTCTCGCTCATTTACCACAGATTCCTAGTAATAACGGTTAGTAGTTACTATCTCTTAATATAAATTATTAGTAATTCCCACCCCCAATTTCCCTAATAACTGAAATAAGAGAAACCCTCAGCAAGAGAGGGTTTTATTGCTTTTACTTACTTACAAACAATAAGGATCTCCTCTCTCAAAGGTAAGACACAGACTCTCTCTCGATAGCGAGAGGAACCAAATTTATTTGTTTATTAACTTTGAAAGTGTAGAGATGAAATTTGGAGAAAACAACTTATGGTACTTGCAAAGGTAGCAGATTATTACCCTAATTATAAAAAAGATATCTTTAACGGTAGAGACATCAAAGGATTTGATGTTTATGCAGGAACTACCAGTGAAAAAATTGGTACAGTTCATGATGCTTTAGTTGATGACAGTGGTCGTTTTCGTTACTTTGTAATTGACACTGGTTTTTGGATTTTCGGGAAAAAAGTTTTACTTCCCATCGGTAATTCTCGCATTGATTACGATCGCGGTAATGTTTATGCTCTGACTTTGACCGATAAAGACCAAGCAGAAGCTTTACCAGAATATAAAGACGATATGACCGTTGATTTCGACTACGAAGAGCGAGTCAGGAAAGGTTATCGCACCCCAGCCGCGACAACGGGGACAGCAACCACTACCAATACCAACTATACTCACGATAACTACACCTACGATCGCGATCGCGAACTTTACGACACCAACGAACAAGATCATGGTTTGTTACGCTTGTACGAAGAGCGCTTGATTTCCGACAAAGATCGCTACAAAGCTGGTGAAGTCGCAGTTGGTAAAAAAGTACATACCGAAACTGCAAAAGCCTCTGTACCCGTAGAAAGAGAGCGCGTAGTTGTTGAACGTCGCACCCCTACCGATGCTGGGAAAAAAGTAACTCCCGGTACTGTGGACTTCAAAGAAGGTGAAGTAGCACGGATGGAAGTATACGAAGAAGAAGCGAATATTAGCAAAGAAGCATTCGTTCGCGAAGAAGTTAGCGTCCGCAAAGAAGTAGACCGCGACACCGTAACTGCTGAAGAAAAACTCCGTCGCGAAGAGTTGGATGTAGACGTGCAAGGAAATCCTACTGTTCGTCACGAACGGTAAATTAAACAGAATTCTGTGCAGCCGCATTTGGTGGCTGCTAGAGTCACCAAATAACGCAGGTGAGAGCAACAAATATTTGCTCTACCTGTGTATTTTGCACAAAAATTTTACCTTAAATTCAGGAGTTAAACAGTGAACCATCAAAATTTGGCAGACCAACAACAAGCAGCTATCTTACTAGAAAAGTTAAGAAAAGAACTCCGAGGTTTTCTCGTCCAAACTGAGGAAGGAAAATTAATCGGAACGGTTCGAGATTTGCAACGAGAGAACAACGGTCAATTAAATTTAGTTTTATCCTCACCAGAAGGTAACGGAAACAATAATCAATTTTTATTGAATGGAAAATTAATCGAGAAAGTCGATCGTACTCAAGGAATTTTGTTGAGTAAACCCGTCGCCGAAAACCAAAAATTGATTTCCGATTCCACAACTTATACTTCCGCACCAGAAAGTGGGGAAATTCAAGCTGAGGAAGTGATTCGTTTATTAGAAGAAAAGCTAGTTGTCGAGCGCACGAAGCACAAAGTTGGCGAGGTGATCGTTCGGAAAGAAATTGAAACCCGAATGGTTGAAGTTCCCGTATATCGGGAAAAATTAATCGTCGAACAAGTTGGTGCGGAAAACAAACAACTCGCGGAAATTGATTTAGGTGAAGGTAAAGTTACTGGTGTAGCAGGTGTGGAAGTGGGTAAAGCCACCGTTAGAGGTGAATTTATCTCGCCTAGAGCAGCCAGTGACTTGTTAGCCGCGATCGCCCTTGAGCAAAATCACGGTTGTGCTGAGGTAAGAGTAGAAATTGTTCTCAATAACCCAGAACTTAAACCAACTTATCAACAAATGTTCGATCGCTGTACCGGGAAATAAAGCGCGAGATTCGCTTCGCTCTTTGACTCTTGCTTGTTAGGATTTAGATATAGTTTTTCTAGAAAGTTAATTTCTCTTGCTATGTCAACGGCTGCCCAACCTTTACCAGCTAACCTCGATCGAATTGTACAACGCTTCAAGCGGCGATCGGAGCCAAAACAGCGTTATCAACAACTGCTTTCCTATGCCAAAAAACTCGAAGCGATGCCCGAAGCCGACAAAACCCCGGAAAACAAAGTCTCTGGCTGTGTTTCTCAAGTTTATATCACTGCCGATTTAGCAGACGGGAAAGTTTGGTATCACGGCGATTCTGACGCACAACTGGTCAAGGGTTTAGTTGCTCTTTTAATTCAAGGCTTGAACGGCTTACCACCAGAAGAAATTTTACAAGTTACTCCCGACTTTATTGAAGAAACTGGACTTAAAGTTAGCTTAACTCCTTCCCGCGCGAACGGCTTTTACAATATCTTCCAAACAATGAAGAAAAAAGCACTTGGTTTTCAAATAGCAACCTCTAGTCAAGAAAATAATTAAGAGTTTCTCGCCCAGAAACTCAACTCACAGTTTTATTAACTAAGCCCGCTCCTGCGGGCTATTAAATGTTTAAATTAATTTTTTTTGAGCATTAATGTCACCACAGCGTCGTCCGCGCAAATCTATGGGTTTGGGTAATAGTAAGCTGAAACCAAACTCAACTAAAACTTTCTCTCTGTTGCAATTTAACTGGAACGATCTCTACCACAAATTACTAATTGTTTCCTGGTTGCAATTTTTCCTTCTGATCGTTTGCTCTTATTTAATCATCAATCTTTTCTTTGCTTTTGCTTACCTATTGCAAGAAAATAGCATCGCTAATGCTGAACCTGGTTCATTAATTGACACTTTTTTCTTTAGCGTCCAAACAATGTCAACTATTGGTTACGGCGCTATGTCCCCCCAAACTTGGTATGCTAATTTTTTAGTTACCATCGAGGCATTATTTGGTCTTTTGGGTGTAGCAATGGCAACCGGACTGATGTTTGCTCGTTTCTCGCGACCAACCGCCCGGGTAATTTTCAGCCGAGTTGCTGTAATTTGTCCTTTTGACGGTGTTCCTACCTTGATGTTTCGCACTGCTAATCAACGCGATAACCGCATTTTAGAAGGACAAATTCGAGTTAGTCTCTTACGGAATGAAGTCTCGCCAGAAGGCATCCAATTACGTCGCTTTTATGACTTGCCCTTGCTTCGTTCTCAAACACCGATTTTTGGCTTGACTTGGACGGTGATGCACCCCATTGGTGAAGATAGTCCTCTTTGTCAAGCAACAACAGATTTGCTTCTTGACTGGGATGCCGAAGTTCTCGTCACGCTTACCGGACTAGATGAGACTTTTTCGCAAACTATCCACGCTCGTTATTCCTATCGGGTTCAAGATATTTTGTGGAATTTTCGTTTTGTGGATATTTTTTCGAGAACTACAGATGGTAAAGATTACAAACTGGATTTAACTCATTTTCATGAGGTTGTTCCTTTACCATCTGAGGGTAAGAATCAATTTTAGTTGTATTTTTACAAGCTAATTAAAAATTTTTATTCCTCACTTTCGGAGATAGTACGGGAACAGCACCAATTGCTGGGTAGTCCGGAGGGCCAACCCATGCGTAAGGCTTCTGGACAAATTGCCATGACTGTTAGCTGACAGTCGATAAGCTGGAAGGCTTGTTTTTCGGTTTGCTTGAGGCTTTGTTTTAAGATCGAGTCATTTTTGAATTCAATCGTCTTGTTACATTGAACACAAACCATGTGATGGTGGTGGTGGGGGTAAGGATGATTGAGTTCGTAGTGTTTATGTCCTTCAGCTAGTTCTAGTTCCCGCAGAATGCCCATGCGTGCCATCAGCTTGACGCTGCGGTATATTGTCGATAAGCTGATTGCTTCGGCTCGTTGCTCCAACAAATTATAAATTTCTTCTGCTGAAAGATGATTTCCTCTCGGCAAATTTTGAAACAGATGTAAAATGGTTTCTCGCTGCGGGGTTAAACGCCAACCTCTTGAGTTGAGTTCGGCTTTCAGCGACGTGGCTGTGTACGGAGGCATATCAGAATCCTCTCAGGTATCTCTCTTTATTGACAATGATAATTGCGATCGCTACTTATTTTCAACAAACCCTAGTAATTGAGAATTAGTCGCAGTGTTTTATCA
>JAWQFW010000023.1:0-33824 GCA_035968095.1 Oscillatoria sp. PMC 1068.18 | reverse complement strand
CCAATCACCAGTCACCAGTCCCCAATCACCAATCACCAGTCCCCAAATGGCTAATTGGCTTTTCTGATGTTACAGCATTGCTATGGAGTTTGGCGAAGGTGGGGATATCTAGCTTACACGCGCCTGTTTTGACTACTTTAGGGAGGGAACCTCAATGGTCGATTGAACGGCTGTTTGACTGTGTGGAAGGTCGTTCTCTGGCGGCTTTAACTGGTAAGGGTTGGGGTGGTGGTGTAGCAACTGGGATCTTGTTACCAGCTAATTTAACTGTGGCGACTCATTTGTTAAATACTCCCCTGCAACCGCATCTAGAAGGCGCAATTCTGGCTTTAGAAGACGTGACTGAGGCTCCTTATCGCATTGACCGAATGTTAACTCAGTGGCGGCTGTCTGGGGCATTTGCGGGGGTAAAAGGTATTGCTTTAGGACGTTTTAGTCGCTGTTGCGCACCGGAAGGAATACCCAGTTGGACTGTAGAAGAAGTGTTACGCGATCGCCTCAGCGATTTGGAAATTCCGATTGTCTCTGATTTGGCTTTCGGTCACGAAGGTACAAATGCGGCTCTCCCTGTGGGACAATTGGTTAGTTTGGATGGCGATCAAGGGATTTTAGCTTTCCCAGCAGAGTAAAGCATTACGAATAAATAACAACAAAGGACAAAGAACAATTAAGCAATGATAAGCTAACAAATGCACTTAAAAATCTCTCGATAACAAGGTGAAGTTAATATGACTGGGACAACCCAGATACCATATCTGTTACGTGCGGCTCGCAATGAGAAGTTAGAACGTCCTCCTGTGTGGATGATGCGACAAGCGGGTCGTTATATGCAAGTTTATCGCGATTTACGCGAGAAATATCCGAGTTTTCGCGAGCGATCGGAAAATGCTGAGATTGCGATCGAAATTTCTCTGCAACCCTGGAAGGCTTTTCAACCGGATGGGGTAATTATGTTTTCTGATATTTTGACTCCTTTACCCGGAATTGGCATTCCTTTTGATATCGTCGAAAGCAAGGGACCGATGATTGATTCGCCAATCCGCAGTCAGGAACAAATTGACCAATTACATTCTCTAGAACCGGAAGAGTCTCTACCGTTTATTAAACAGATTTTAACGGCTTTGCGTGAGGAAGTTGGCAACGAAGCGGCGGTATTGGGTTTCGTCGGCGCACCTTGGACTTTGGCGGCTTACGCGATCGAGGGTAAAAGCTCGAAAAATTACGCGATTATTAAGAGTATGGCGTTTTCTCAGCCGAAAATGCTGCATCAGTTTTTGGGTAAATTGGCTGATGCGATCGCGAATTATGTTCGCTACCAAATTGACTGCGGCGCACAGATCGTGCAAATGTTTGACTCTTGGGCTGGTCAACTTTGTCCTCAAGATTATGAAATCTTTGCTCTACCATACCAGATGCAGGTTGTCAAGAAAGTCAGAGAAACTCACCCCGATACACCCTTAATTCTCTACATTAGTGGTAGCGCAGGCGTGCTAGAGAGAATGGGCAGGTCAGGAGTTGATTTTGTCAGTGTAGACTGGACAGTGGATATGGCAGAAGCCAGACAACGCCTAGGAAAAGATATGAAAGTACAGGGAAATATTGACCCTGGTGTCTTATTTGGGTCGAAAGAATTTATCCGGGAGCGAATTATTGATACGATTCGTAAAGCCGGATCTCGCGGTCATATCCTGAATCTCGGTCACGGTGTGTTACCGGGAACACCAGAAGAAAACGTGGCTTTCTTCTTTGAAACTGCGAAACAAGCGGATAAACTGCTCACTTTTAGCGCTTAAAATAAGCGCTTCAACGAAAATTTTTCCGTTCTAGCAAAATCTCCAAGCAAAAATCTTAAAGCGAAAATCCCATGACCCCCAAGCGGATTTTATTGACAGGTGCTACTGGCTGTATTGGTCATTATCTTGCAGAAGCGATCGTTCAGGAAACCGACCATGAGTTATTCTTGTTGGTGAGGAATCGCGATCGCCTCAGATTTGACTACGAAGCTCGTCCAGGTGTAACAATTTTAGAAGCAGATCTGCGGGCAATCGACCGTTTTAGCGATTTGCTGAAAACAGTTAATGTGGCAATTTTAGCCGCAACCGCTTGGGGTGGTTCGGCGGAGGTTTTTGATATTAATGTTGCGAAAACTGTACGCTTATTAGAATTACTCGATCCGTTGCTTTGCGAACAAGTGATTTACTTTTCTACAGCTTCAATTTTGGATCGAGACAATAATTTATTAACCGAAGCCAAGCAGTTAGGAACGGACTATATTCGTTCTAAATATGACTGTTTTTGTCGTTTGTCTCGACTACAACTCGCACCAAAAATTACCGCCCTCTTTCCGACTTTAGTCTTCGGTGGTGATGAGCATAAACCTTACTCTCACCTTTCTTCTGGTTTACCAGGAGTAGTAAAATGGGTTAACTTAATTCGCTGGTTTAAGGCTGAGGGTAGTTTTCATTTTATTCATGGGAGAGATATTGCGAAAGTAGTTGTTCATTTAATCGAACATCCAGAAGCCAAAGATTTTCTGGAAGAGAAAGAAAATGTTCGGGAAATTACAAAAGTTATTTTAGGTAATCCTTCAATTACAGTTAACGAAGCGACCGAAGAAATTTGTGCTTATTTTGGGAAAAAGATTTATTTCCGTATTCCTTTAACTGATTGGTTGGCAAATTTCTTAATTGGGGTGTTTAATATTCAAATGGCAGCTTGGGATCGCTTTTGTTTACGTTATCGCGATTTTACTTATCGCCATCCCGTACATCCAGCTACCTTCGGTTTGCCTAGTTATTGTCCGACTTTAACTGATGTTTTGAAAGTCCGAGGAATTCCTTCCGGGAAAAGTAGTCAAAGTAGGAGTGACCCTGTAGCACCAAGCGCACCAGTCGATCTTGCAGAGGAATTGAGAGAAAGCGAAGAAGAATAAATTCTGGCGCGATCGCGCTTCAGGATTAGCCCACTATTTCTACTCTTTGAAACTAGAAAAAGCTGCTCACCTTAAGCTCTCATCAATTCATTTTTCAGGAATAGCCGAGATAATAGCTCGCAGTGCTTTATTTACTTCTTCAGAAGTCTTGAAAACTTTAGCAACATCGGCTTGTAATGTAACAGTTACAGAATTTTCATCTTGAGAAATAACAAAACGGTTGGGACGAGCTTTACTATAATCGAAATTATATTCAGGAAGTAATTCGTCTTCAGAATTTTTTTGAGGATCAGAATTGCCTGTATTCTTCATGATTTTGACGTTCTTTTTTAGTTGCCAAACGTGCGCTGATAATCCGAATTATTTGTTTTTTTCGGTAAAGCAAACTAAGACAAGGTGATTTTTGCGATCGTGTCCAATAATAATTTCTCGTTTTTCGCCGACAAAATGCCACTCACTTTTTCTACTCTTTGAAATTAGCTAATCTCTCCTTTCAAAGGGTAAATCATATACGGAAAAATTTTCCACAGCCGGATTAGATCCTTGTCCAATAGTTCGGATTAATAAATAATTTCCGTAGGCATCGACAAACTCAAAAAAACATGGTGCTAATCCAGTACCAGAACAGAAAATAAGTTCCTGGTATCCTTGCTCAACTAACATCGGACCATTTCCATATTCTACACTGTAACTTTCTCGTGTAATTCGGCGCGGTTGCCAACCTGCACCAATCACTTTTTTTCTGGCTTGATTATATTCCAGTCCATAGATACCAGGAATTGGTAATATTTGTCTTCCAGATGAGTTTTTCCAATAGCGAGGATTGGGAAGCAAATTTCTCGTTTGTGTACCGACAATTCCATCAGGAGTTAAGCCAGCATCTCGTTGAAAATTGCGTACTGCTCTATCTGTGACTGGACCGAAATAACTATCGTTACCGACATTGTAATAACCTGCACGTCGTAAGTCTTCAATTAATTCATAAACTAAGGAACCTCTGTCACCAAGTTGTAAGCAATAACCAAATCCTCTCGTACATTCAGTATACTGACGATCGACTTGTGCTAGATGGACATTGTTTAGGTTTACCACTTGAGAAGGAATAACGAAACCAAGTGCATTTTGGGCTAATAAGGGAGAATTACCCATAGCCAAACTAATTAGCCCAGGAGCTAATAAATTACAAACTGATCCTCTTTTCATAACTATTTTTCTCAGTAAAAATTGTGGGAATACTTGAGCTTAATATCTCCAATAGCTAGGATTTTTCAGTAAATTTCTTGTTTGTGGACCTGCAACTCCATCGGGAGTTAAACCCACATTTCGTTGAAAATCGCGTACTGCTCTTTGTGCTACTGGACCGTAATAACTATCGTTACCAACGTTGTAATAACCTGCACGTCGTAAGTCTTCAATTAATTCGTAAATTAATGGACCTCTGTTACCGAGTCGGAAGCAATAACTCCCACGATTGGGTCCGTTAGCACATCGGGAATAGTTGACTTGGGCTAGTTGGAGATTGGTTTGGTTTTCTGGTTGAGAGGAAGCGACAAAAGCAAGTGCATTTGGAGCTAGGAAAGGCAAATTACTCACGGCGAAACTAGCTATCAAACTAGCTAAGAAATTGCTAACTGGTTGGGTTTTCATTACAAGTTACCTCACTTAAATTAGCTGCTTTTACATACTGTTCCCCTCCTCAAGAGAGATTTTTGACGCGATCGCTAAACTTGTAATATTTCTTAACAATAACCCAGTGACGATCCGGGCGATTATGTCACAAAGCAACCGAGATCAGATTATGAGCAAGTTACGAGTGGGTATAGCCGGACCTGTGGGATCGGGGAAAACGGCGCTATTAGACGCATTATGTAAAAGTTTGCGATCCGAGTATCAAATTGCGGTCGTGACGAACGATATTTATACTCAGGAAGACGCGCAATTTTTAGTGAGATCCGAGGCATTGTCAGGCGATCGCATTTTAGGAGTAGAAACCGGAGGTTGTCCCCACACAGCAATTCGCGAAGATGCTTCCATGAATTTAGTGGCGATCGCGCAATTGGAAAAGCGTTTCCAAAACTTAGATTTAGTTTTCCTCGAAAGCGGTGGAGACAACCTTGCAGCCACCTTCTCCCCCGAATTAGTCGATTTAACCATCTATGTCATTGATGTCGCCGCAGGTGATAAAATCCCCCGTAAAGGCGGTCCAGGAATCACCAAATCCGACTTACTCGTCATCAATAAAATTGACCTCGCCCCTCTCGTCGGCGCAGATTTAAGCATTATGGAACGAGATGCTCAAAAAATGCGCCCAGACAAACCCTTCGTCTTCACAAACCTGAAAACCCAAGAAGGATTGGCGATCGTTCGAGACTTTATAAAACTTCATCTCGGAACTTAGCTCTCAGGAGGAATTGTGTATCCAAAAGCACAATTTACTTGAGACTATCGATATAACATCTCTCTTTGACTGTCTGAATCTCACGCAAGGTAGATTCAGCTATTGAAAGGAGGCATATAGAAAAATACTATGACCGGATTAGGTAGAAGAAAATTTTTAATCTATGGTTCAGCAGCCTTTGGAAGCAGCTTGTTACTCAAAGCTTGTTCAGATGGCGAAACTGAAAGCACAGAACCAACCGAAGCAGGTCAAGATGAAGAAGGTCCAACCGCAGCAAGTAGCGGAGACACAATCAAAGTAGGTATTTTGCACTCCCTGAGTGGGACAATGGCAATCAGCGAAACCACCGTCGTCGATGCCGAAAAATTAGCGATCGAAGAAATTAACGAAGCTGGTGGTGTACTCGGTAAGCAAATCGAAGCAGTAGTCGAAGATGGCGCTTCAGATTGGCCCACATTTGCCGAAAAAGCCACCAAACTCATCGACCAAGATAACGTAACCACTGTTTTCGGTTGCTGGACTTCCGCAAGTAGGAAAGCTGTTTTACCCGTCTTTGAATCCAAAGATCACCTCCTTTGGTATCCTGTCCAATACGAAGGTCAGGAATGTTCTAAAAATGTTTTCTACACTGGTGCAGCACCCAATCAACAAATTGAACCTGCCGTTACTTGGTTAATGGAAAACAAAGGTAAGCAATTCTTTTTAGTTGGTTCCGACTACGTTTTCCCTCGCACCGCAAACACAATTATCAAAGAACAAGTTAAAGCTGAGGGCGGCGAAATTGTCGGCGAAGATTATTTGCCTCTTGGTAATACCGAAGTTACCCAAATTATCACCAAAATTAAATCAGCTTTACCCGATGGGGGCGTAATCTTTAATACCCTCAACGGTGACAGTAACGTAGCTTTCTTCAAGCAAATGCAAGGTGCGGGACTTGGACCTGATAAATATCCGGTAATGTCAGTTAGTATCGCCGAAGAAGAAGTTAAGCAAATTGGTGTTGAGTACCTCAAAGACCACTATGCTTCCTGGAATTATTACCAAACCGTCGAGAATCCCAAAAACGAAGAGTTTGTCAATAATTTTAAAGCGAAATACGGCGACGATCGCGTAACTAACGACCCAATGGAATCTGCTTACAACATGATTTATTTGTGGAAGCAAGCAGTTGAAAAAGCGGGAACGGCTGACGATTTAGAAAAGGTACGTGAAGCAGCCGTCGGTCAAACTTTTGACGCTCCCCAAGGTAAAATAACCATGCAACCAAACCACCACATCTCTCAAACTGTCAGAATTGGTCAAGTTCGTGACGACGGTTTGTTCGATATTGTTTGGTCTAGTGATGGTCCGGTAGATCCGATTCCTTGGAATCAATATGTTCCTGATACTAAGGGCTATGGTTGCGACTGGACTGACCCGAATAAGGGTGGTAAATACAAAGTCGAAGAAAGCTAAAAATGAGGTGGGCAATGCCCACCTTTAAATCTAATATAGTAACGTTTTTACAAGTTAATAATGTCGATCTTACTTGAATCTCTAGTTAACGGTCTTAGTATTGGTTCGGTACTGTTAATCGCCGCTTTGGGACTAGCGATCGTCTTTGGCTTAATGGGAGTAATTAATCTTGCCCACGGTGAGTTAATGATGTTAGGAGCTTATGCAACTTTTGTCGTGCAAAATGTCTTCAAAGGTTTCGGCGAACCGTGGTTTAGTCTTTATATTTTCTTTGCAATTCCGGTAGCTTTTTTGGTCGCAGCTTTAGTTGGTTTGGCTTTGGAACGAGGTGTAATTCGCTTTCTCTACGGACGACCTTTAGAAACTTTGTTGGCAACTTGGGGTGTAAGTTTGATTTTGCGGCAGTTTGTTCGTAGTGTCAACTGGGTAATGGTTGTGGGAATTGCGGTATTTTGTCTGTTATTTTTTGGTTCTTTGTGGGTTTTGAAGCGTTACGCAGATTGGCAAAGAATTAAAAAATGGGCAAGTGTGGTGATCTTGATTCTTTCCCTAGGAATTGGCATTTTAAGCGGGTTTTTAATCGGAAAAACTGATAATCAAGCTTGGACAAGACCTTGGTTTAGTGCGAGGAATGTTGACGTTACTGCCCCGGAATGGTTGCGTGGTGGTTTGCCAATTGGGGGTTTTCAATTAGCTTATACTCGCTTGTTAATTATTATTTTGACAATTCTTTGTTTAGTGGGAGTTTATTGGTTCTTAAATCGTTCTAATTGGGGTTTACGAATTCGCGCAGTAACGCAAAATCGTAGCATGAGTGCTTGTTTGGGAATTCCCACAGAAAAGGTAGATGCGTTGACATTTGCACTGGGTTCGGGGTTAGCAGGAATTGCTGGTTGTGCGATTAGTTTTTTGGGTTCTGTTGGACCGAATACGGGACAAAATTATATTGTCGATACCTTTATGGTAGTGGTTGTCGGTGGTGTGGGTAATTTGCTGGGGACAATTTTAGCAGCTTTAGCGATCGGGACAATTAGTTATTTAATTGGTTCGGGAACGATCGCCTTATTACTCGCACCAGTAACATCTCTGCAACCTTTGATGGGATTTTTTGAATTTTTTGCTACAGCAAGTATGGCAAAGGTTATGGTATTTGCTTTAATTATCGCCTTTTTACAGTTCCGACCTGCGGGTATTTTCCCTCAGAAAGGACGCATGGCTGATGCTTAGAGAGAAAATTTATGAACAACAAGTATAAACAGAAAAAAAACTTACTTATCGAAGCTGGAATAGTTGCCGCGATCGCGCTTTTACTAGCTTTATTGATGCCCGCGTTACTGCCTGCTTTTCGCCTCAAATTGTTAGGGAGATTTTTGGCTTTAGCAATTGTTGCTTTGGGAATCGATCTAATTTGGGGTTATACAGGATTATTAAGTTTAGGACATGGCATCTTTTTTGCCCTCGGCGGTTATGCTTTGGCAATGCACATTAATTTACAAATTCCTGAAGGACAACTGCCAGAATTTTTTACGCTTTATGGTGTGAGTGAGTTGCCTTGGTTTTGGCAACCTTTCTATTCGTTTCCTTTGACTTTGATTGCCTTAATTGTGATTCCGGGAATTGTCGCCGGGTTACTCGGTTATTTAGTATTTCGGAATCGGATTAAAGGAGTTTATTTTTCGATTTTGACCCAAGCGGCTTTGTTAGTTTTCTTTAATTTCTTTAATGGACAACAAAAGTTAATTAATGGCACAAATGGTCTGAAAACTGATACGGAAACTATTTTTGGGGTGCTTGCAGGTTCCGATGGGGCGCAAATCGCTTTTTATGAAGTCACGATTGTTTTCTTAATTGTTGTTTATGTGCTTTGTCGTTGGTTGACTAGCGGGCGTTTTGGGCGGTTATTAGTCGCAATTCGTGATGACGAAACTAGGGTGCGTTTTTCCGGTTACGATCCCACTGGTTTCAAAGTTTTAGTCTTTGCGATTTCGGGCGCGATCGCGGGAATTTCGGGGGCGCTTTATACGGTGCAAACGGGCATTATTACGCCGAATGCAATGGAAGTGGCTTTTTCAATCGAAATGGTGATTTGGGTGGCTGTAGGAGGCAGAGCAACGCTAGTAGGCGCAATTTTAGGAGCGGTATTAGTTAATTTTGCCCGAACTTTGTTAAGCGAACAATTCCCCGAAGTTTGGCTATTTTTCCAAGGTGCGCTATTTTTAATTGTCGTAACGGTGCTTCCAGAAGGAATTATCGGCTGGTTGCGTGAAGTAGGTTCGGGGAAAGTGCGATCGCTACTAGGAATGGATAAACGACTTATTACTTATCCTAATATTGAGGAAAACCCAGATGTACAGCGAGAAAGAGAAGAAATTAATTCTTAATAAATTCCTTGGTAGTTAGGGCTTTAACCCTGACTACAAATAAAGTATTTTCTAAGTAAAAAAATGGGCGAAAAAATTCTCAAAACCGAAAATGTAACTGTGAGTTTCGATGGTTTCAAAGCTATAAATAACCTTAATTTTAGTATGGATACTGGCGAATTAAGAGTAGTTATTGGTCCAAATGGTGCCGGGAAAACTACCTTTTTAGATATTATTACCGGAAAAGTACAGCCAACAGAAGGACAAGTATTATTTAAAGGGCAAAATTTACGCCGTTTATCAGAACACCAAATTGCTCGTTTGGGAATTGGACGTAAATTTCAAACACCGCGAGTATATCTTAATCTCACAGTCAGAGAAAATTTGGATTTAGTTTCTAATCGTCACAAAAATGTTTTTACAACTTTATTTGGTAGCGCTGCTGCTGCGGAAAAGCGTAGTGTAGCAGGTTTATTAGAAACAATTGGTTTAGAAACTAAAGCAGAGATCAAAGCACAATATTTGTCTCATGGTGAAAAGCAACGCTTAGAAATTGGAATGTTAGTCGCGCAATCGCCAGATTTATTATTAGTAGATGAACCTGTGGCTGGTTTGACTGATGAAGAAACCGAAAATGTTGGTAATTTGCTGTTAGCTTTAGCCAAAAGTCATTCAATTATTGTGATCGAACATGATATGGAATTTGTGCGGCAAATTGCCCGCAAAGTTACGGTTTTGCATCAGGGTTCGGTTTTGTGCGAAGGAAATATGGATGAGGTGCAAAACGATCCTCGTGTAATTGAAGTTTATTTAGGAGAGTCACCCGAAGATAGTCATAACTAAATTAGGGTTATAAATAGGTATTTTTCAACTAATTTTTGTAGTTTGCAAAGAGATAAATTATGACTTCAGTAAGTGAATTAACCTCACCAGCCGCAACAGATTTAATGTTGCAAATTAGTGGTATAAACGTTTACTACGGCGAAAGTCACATTTTGCGAGATGTTGATTTAAGTGTACCGAAAGGACAAATGGTGTGCTTAATTGGACGTAATGGTGTGGGGAAAACTACTTTGTTGAAAAGTATTATTGGGTTGCTGAAACCGCGAACTGGAACTGTTGATTTTGCAGGTATATCTATTAATAGTTTATCGCCCGATCGCCGCGCGAGATTGGGTATTGGTTATGTACCCCAAGGACGAGATATTATTCCCCGCGTGACGGTAAAGGAGAATTTGTTACTGGGTTTAGAAGCAAGACGATCGCGCGTGAAACCGGAAATTCCTGATGAGATTTTTGAGTTGTTTCCCGTGTTGAAAACGATGCTGTCGCGGATGGGAGGCGATTTGAGTGGGGGACAACAGCAACAATTGGCGATCGCGCGCGCATTGATGGGGAAACCACAATTACTTCTTCTCGACGAACCGACTGAGGGGATTCAACCTTCAATTATTCTCGAAATTGAAGCGGCTGTAAAGCGAATTATTGCGGCTACCGGAATTTCGGTTTTGTTAGTCGAACAACATCTCCATTTTGTCCGCCAAGCTGATAAATATTACGCAATGCAAAAAGGTGGAATTGTTGCTTCTGGCGATACTAGCGAACTATCTCAAGAAGTAATTCAAAGATTTTTGGCTGTGTAGAATATTTACATGAATGAATTTAATTTTTGTTGCAAATTTTAAATTTGTAGAGACGTTGCATGCAACGTCTCTACAGGTCTGCGTCTGTAGCATTAGTTTAGGTAAATGATCTAAACAGGTATTCTATCTAAAAATAATTTAATTAGTTCAAGAAACCTCATTTTCAACTAAAATTACTGGGATTGAAGTTGTTGCTAAAACTGCTTGGCAAACTGAACCAACTAACACCTTTTCCCACGGTTGATGTCCGCGCTTCCCCATAATTATCTCAGTTACTTGATATTCTTCGGCGGTACTAAGAATTGTTTCAGTAATGTCACCATTAATGGTAATAAATTGATGCTGAATATCCGCGAGTAAGCGCTTGGTTTTTGCTTTTAATTGCTCAATTCCTGGCTCGTTACTACTACTAATTACGTGCAAAATTATTACTTCGCCATTGCTTTTCCTAGCTAAATCTGCCGCTTTTTTTAATACTTTTTCCGCGAAGGGAGAGGTATCGACAGCAGCTAGTAATAATGTTTTAGTTGTGACAGTAACTTTGGTAGGATCGACTTCGCCTTTAGTTAATAATTTGGGTGCAAAAGTGGGAATTGCCCAAGCGCCTAACGGGGCTGTGGTTAAAATAGAAAGGGCGGCGATCGCTAAAATTATCTCTCCTCCTTCGATTCCTAAGCTTAAGGGAATTGCCCCAATTGCCGCTTGTACAGTAGCTTTGGCGGAATTTCCTGGTAATAAAAATAGCCGTTCTCGCCAATTCCAATTACTTCCTAATGTGGAGAGATACCAGCCAATACTTCTACCACAAATTAAGCCAATTGTCAATAGCAATAATCCTGGTAATAGCACATTTTCCAAGACTTTTAGTTGGACGCTTGCACCGAGTAAAACAAACAAAACAATTTCGGCAATTACCCAAAGAGTATTAAAACCAAGGCGTAATCTCCGGGCTAAAGGTGCATTCAATTCAATTAGGAAAAATCCTAGCCCCATTGTTGCTAAATAGCCGGAAAAGTAAGGTAATAATTTGGCAAAAATAACGAGAGATAAGGCTAAACAAGCAGCTATTAAAATTTCTTGAACGGGGTTTTGCGCCCAAGTTTTTTGTTGTAAAAGCCAGTTAAGTAAACGGGCTGCTAAATAACCAATTATGATCCCCAAAATTATTTGAATTGCTACTTGAATTGGTAATAATTGTAAAGCGTTATTGTCAAAATTTGACTGAGATAAAAAGTTGACTAATAAACTAAAAAGTAACAGAATTAAGACATCAGATAAAGCACTTCCGGTGAGAATAACATCAGGAATTCCTTTCGTGACACCCCAACCCAAACTTTTCAGACGTAACATTCCGGGGACAATCACCGCCGGAGATTCTGCACCAACAACGCAACCGAGGAGCAAACCTGTAGTAAAATCGAACTGAAAGAGGAAGATAGCGGCGATCGCCACAACCACCGCTTCAGTCATTGCCGGAAGCAAACCTAACCGAATCGCCACACTCCCCTGCTGAACTAGCTTTTCGCGATCCAAGCCCAAACCAGCCCGCATCAAGATTACCATTACCGCAAAAGTACGCAAATCATCAGCTAATTCATAAACTTGAGAATCGAGTAAATTTCCAACTTCTCGCCCCAAAAAAATCCCAGCTAAAATCATCCCAATTAAGGGTGGCGCACCGACACGGCGCACCAACTGACCGCTAAAATAGCCTAGTAGTAAAATTAAGATTGCGCTTGTTAGCATCCTAGAAATTTTCGGGGAAAATACTATTTTACTAAAATGCGCTCGTGATTCAATGACTAATCATCCAAGGTCGTCCGCAAGCTTGACTTTTATAAGCAGTTTTCTTTGCTTTAACCTCGCGTTTAATTAGTTCCGGTTCCTTAATTTCCCTACGTTTTACACCACCAGAATTTAAATTAATATTTGGTGGCGAAAAAATCCGCTTGGCAGCAGCGTCGCAGGTGGGGCAATAAGCAGGATGGTCATATTCAGCTAGCGATCGCCAAAGTTCAAAATCCCCGCAACTTTCGCAACGAAATTCATATAAAGGCATAATTTTTTACTCCAATTTTTGTTACTCACTACCCAAGCTATAACTTAGAAAAAATTATCGATTGGGGACTGAAAAATTAGGTATTTCAATTTTTGTCTAATCTTTCCCAGTCCCCAATACCCAATCACTAATCCCCAGTTTCTTCTACGTCGGTAAAATATTTTTCTCGAAAATTCCTGTTGGTAGTGCTAAAGTACAACAAGCATTCGGTATATCAACTATACCACTAATTCGACCTTCCACTGGGGCAGAACTAATTAATAGATAAGCTTGTTCGCCAGTAAATCCAAATTTCTTCAAATATTCAATCGCATTCAAACAAGCCCGACGATAAGCAACATGAGCATCTAAATAATATTGCTCGCCGCTAAATTCGTCAACAGAAATTCCTTCAAAGACCAAATATTCTGAGTAGCGAGGTTCCACTGGACCCGGTTTAAAAATTGGATTAATTAAACCATATTTTTCTACACCACCTTTAATTATATCGACGTGCAAATCGATATAACCAGACATTTCGATCGCGCCGCAGAAAGAAATTTCGCCGTCTCCTTGGGAAAAATGAATATCTCCCATTGATAGTTTTGCCCCATCAACGTAGACCGGAAAATAAATTCGCGAACCCTTGGAAAGATTCTTAATATCGCAGTTTCCGCCATGTTCGCGAGGTGGAACTGTCCTCGCTGCTTCCGCCGCAACTCGCTCAAATTCCGCCCCTTTCAAAGAACCCAAAATCGCATTTTCTGGATTAGGTAAAGCCGCCAAAGGAGGAATTTCTGGTTTCCACGGTGGACCTCCTTTTTGTACTAATTCTGTTTCTCGTTTGTTCCATTTTGCCAACAATTCTGCTGAAGGCGCACAACCAATTAAGCCAGGGTGAGTAATTCCCGCAAAACGCACTCCTGGGATATGTCGAGAACTCGTATAAATGCCTTGCAAATCCCAAATTGCTTTTGCTGGTTGGGAAAAATGATCTGTTAGAAAACCACCGCCATTATTCCGATCAAAAATACCAGTGAAACCCCATTCATCTCCTGGTAAAGCGCCAATATCTAAAAGATCGACTACTAAGATATCTCCTGGTTCCGCACCATTAACATGAATCGGTCCACTGAGAACATGAACTACTGTTAAATCTACGTCACGAATATCATCAGGACTATCGTTATTTTTAATTTGTCCGTCCGTCCAATCTTTGCACTCAATCCTAAATATATCTCCCGGATTTACAGAAGCAATTGCTGGTATATCGGGATGCCAACGATTATGACCAACTATTTCTTGTTCTGTCATCGGTTTAGTCAGGTCAACTTTGAAAAGAACTTCCGGCATCTTTTGCACTCCTCACTCATGAATTTGGCGTTATTTTCGCCCGTAGATAGGCGCATTTTGCCTTATTTGTTGGTGAGAAAATTGTAAATTTGACTACAAAAAATCCGGATTAATAATGAGTTTTGTAACAAAATGATAATGATTATCTAACTAAGGACAGATAATTTCGCCTCAGTTTAAAATATTACTAAGATTATTTTCAAGGGTTTAATTATGGGAAAACTTCTCTATGAAGGCTATTCTTCAGGTAAATATAATCTTGCAGTTCGGGAAAAGTTTGCTCAAGCAAATATTTATGCTAAAAATTCTCAATCGATTTTAAATAAAGCCACGGGTTTCATTAAGGCTTATGACTTTACTTTAAATCCTTATCGGGGTTGTCAGTACGGATGTAGTTATTGTTATGCTGCGGCTTTTAGTCCCAATTCCAAAATGCGCGCTGATTGGGGAAAATGGGTAATTATTAAAGCTAATGCTGCTGAGTTATTAGAAAAAGAATTAGTCAGATGGTATCAGTCAAATTCTCGTCCTCCCAAAATTTATATGAGTAGCGTTACTGACCCTTATCAACCAATCGAAGCTAAAGAAAAATTAACGAGAGATTTGTTAGAAATTATGATAGTATATAAACCACAATTGGTTATTCAAACTCGTAGTCCGATGATTACTAGAGATATTGATTTGTTACAAAGAATTAAATATTTACGAATTAATCTCAGTATTCCCACGGGAAGCGAACGAGTGAGAAAAGATTTTGAGCCAACTTCGCCAAGTATTAAAGCCAGATTAAACGCGGTAAAAAAAATTAAGCAGCAAATCGATCCTTGGAAAGGTTATGTACCAAAAATGTCGGTTACTATAACACCTTTGCTTCCTACTTTTTCCGAGGAACAAACTAATTTTATTAACAGTTTAGCCGTTGCCGATCGCGTAGTTATCCAAGAATTTCACGCGCAAAATCGAGGGCGATCGCTAATTGCTTCGACTCGCCAAGAAGCCTTGACATTAAAGAAAAAGTATGCTTGGTGGTATGATAACGAACAACAAAATTATCAGCAGTTTAAACAGCAGTTACACGAGTTGCTGACTGGGGTTGAAATTAAGGAAGGGAAAGAAGGTTTCACCTATGAGTAATATCTTAGTAAACTGGTGGCAATCGCGGCAATTTCAAGCAGCACTCAAACGCAGTAACGAACGACAAGCACAGCAAATTTTACAAACAATTGAAGCTTCCGGTGCTAAACTGTCTCTCTTAGAAAAATTATATAAAAAACAACTTAAAACCGAGCAAAATTTAGTTTTTTATCAGCGAGAATTAGCCGCAGTAGGTAATCGCTTAAAAGACAATCTTCAGCAAGATAATTATTTAGTTCCCGAGCAAAATTTTATCCAGTTTATTCGTAATAGTTTCAAATTTATCGAACACGATAAAGCTATTTTACAATGTACTGGCATCGAAGCAGAAGTTTTTGATAATTTTGAAGATAACTTAGCTCAATTTTTACTAGCAGATTTTGAGAAAAGAAAACCAGATGCTTTAAAAAACAAATTGAGTAAAGCTATTCAAGATTTAGAACAACTCAAGCGAGGTGGAGATCCAAAATACGATCTTAGTTTAAGTCCTCATGTGTATTTAATGAAATATTTTTTAGAAAATGTTTACTGTAGTTATCTAGCATGGTTTCTCATTTATGAGACAGGTTTATTACCCAAAAATATTAGAATTCTTGATATAGCTGCGGGTCCCGGTACAGTCGCTTATGGACTCGCTTTGTTATTACAAAGTATGAGTAATTTTGAAAATTTACCCCAAACCCATATTTCTTATTATTCTTTAGAGCAACAACCCCAGTTACAATTTAGAGGACTTCAGTTTTGGCGACACTATATTGAACCTCAGCAAAAAGCTACTAATGCTTACTTTCGTTTTGATACAGCAGATATTTTCGACTATGCTAGTAACCAAAATAAAATTCCTAATAACTTTTTTGATTTCATTGTGATTTCTCACTGTTTTTTTTACGACCATGAAAGACGAATAAAAGCTAACAAAATTTATCAAAGCGTTTTTCAAGAAAAACTGGCAAAAGAAGGATATGTTTTATTAATTATTCAAGGAAGAAAGCTCTTTAACAGCTATAATATTCCCCAAACTGAAGATATTTACCGAGAACAAGATTTGATTCAAATGTTTCTGACTGAGTTGGGGTTACAGTTAGAATGGTATAAATATCTTACTTCAACAACTTGTCGGATACCCATAGGTGGAGCTAATTTTCATAAATTTGCTAGAGAGAACTTGCCAGACTTAAAGTATATGAATCATTTAAATCGGAAATATTTAAATTTAGGCTTTGATGCTAATTATGTAATTGATGATTATGTTATTTTGGCAAAAAGATGAATCAAATAGATGAGCTAAATTCTCGGAAAAACTGGCACGGAAGTCTCAACTTAGTTTATAGTAAACGGGAAGATACTACGTTAGTCACTTATTCCCAACAACAAGCACCTTTGAAAGTGCAACGTCCGTTTTATCCGGAAGGAAAACAAATTTGTCATAGCGTAGTTTTACACACTGCTGGTGGAATTGTCGGCGGAGATCAACTTACTCAAAATATCCATTTACACGCTAATTCTCAGAGTTTAATTACTACAGCAGCAGCGAGTAAAATTTATCGTAGTAACGGAGAACAAGCGAGACAAAGGATTCAAATTAAAATAGAACCTGGGGCAATATTAGAATGGTTGCCCCAAGAAACAATTGTTTTTAATCAAGCAAACTATCACCAAGATTTGCGGGTAGAATTAGCACCAGAAGCTTGTTGGTTAGGATGGGAAATTGTCCGTTTTGGACGTACTGCAAGAAATGAAAAATTTGTGCAAGGAGAGTGGCGTAATTATACCGAAGTTTGGCAAAATGGGCAACCTTTGTGGATTGATAGACAGTGGCTACCAGGAAGTGAAGCAACGTTTCATCATCCTCACGGTTTAGCCGGGAAACCCATCGTCGGGACGTTAATTTGGCTAGGAAAGCCCGTCACTGAAGAAATTGTTACGAAAGTAAGAAATATCTGGAACCCAGAGACAACAAGCGATGCAGGAGTTACGACTACTCAAGGAGAAGGATTATTGTGTCGTTACCGTGGATCGGCGATCGCAGAAGTGAGAAACTGGTTTAAGGAGGTTTGGCATTTGCTACGTCTCTATCACTTAGAACGTCCTCCCATCAAACCACGTATTTGGCAACTATAAAACTTATGTTTATCGACGAAGCTACAGCCTTGAATCATATGTTGGATGCAGCCCAAGAAGCAGTTTCTTTCGCTTACAAGCGCAACCGTAATGAGTTAGACTACGATCGGATGTTAACTTTAGCTTTGCTGAAAAGTTTAGAAATTCTCGGTGAAGCAGCTTCGAGAATTACTACTCATCGTCAATATGCTTTTACTCAAATTCCTTGGCAAAAAATTCTTCACATGAGAAATACCTTTATCGATGCTTATTTTGAAATTGATTTAGACGAAGTTTGGCGAACAGTAAATACAGATTTACCATTAATAATTATCGAACTCGAAAAAATAATTGCCGAAAACTATCCTAAGTAGCTCTAATTTCGGTAACACCATGATTAATCAACTACCAATTCCCATACCTGTCAACAAAATTACTGAATTTTGTCAGCGCAACCAGATCCAAAAACTATCCTTATTTGGGTCAATTTTACGCAATGATTTTCGACCGGATAGCGATGTGGATATGTTAGTAGAATTTCTTCCGGAAAAAAAAGTTGGTTTTTTCGATTTAGCAGGTATGCAAATTGAACTCACTGAAATTGTGGGACGTAAAGTAGATTTACGCACTCTAGAAGAACTCAGCCGTTATTTTCGACAAAAAGTGATAGATTCAGCCCAGGAATTGTATGTACATTGATGATTCAACCCCATCCTAATCGCCGAATTAGAACAAATCTTTGCTGAGGAAAATTCTGAATAAAAATGCAACTGACACCACAAGAAAAAGACAAACTACTGATTTTTACGGCTGCTTTATTAGCAGAAAGACGTAAAGAAAAAGGTTTGAAATTAAACTATCCTGAAGCCGTAGCCTATATTTCAGCAGCAATTTTGGAAGGTGCTAGGGAAGGACGAACGGTAGCCGAATTAATGAGCTATGGAACAACTTTATTGAATCCAAATGAAGTTATGGAAGGTGTACCAGAAATGGTCAAAGAAGTGCAGATAGAAGCTACTTTTCCTGATGGAACTAAATTAGTAACAGTTCACGATCCAATTCGCTAAAAACTATGCTTAAGCTACCTATTTTAACAATTAAAAATGCCCAAAAATTAGGTGCAAAATTACTTGTCGAAGCAGGAATCGAACCTGAACCTGCTGGGGTAGCTTTAGCTGTGGAAAAACATCGCTGGGCTTGGCGACCAAAGCAAGTTAAAGTTATTTTAATTGCGGAGTCGCATATTTATACTTCTGCTAGCGATTTTGCTTTACAAATTTGTCGAGAAAACTTACCTTTAAACGCGAGAAATACTCCTTTAGAATTTGTACGGTTAATTTATTGTTTGGGTTATGGAGAACCCAAACTTCTGTCGGGAAAAACTGTGCAAAGAAATACTGGAACCAGACAGTTTTGGGATTTGTTTGGGAGACTCGCTGAGACTGGGAAACAACCTCGTGGGGGACAGAAAATTTGGTGGCAAAATCGCTTAAGTTGGAAGGTTGACACATTAATAAAATTATGTTCCAAAGGTATTTGGGTTCTTGATGCTTCTTTCCATGCGATGTATGCTCCTGGTGGTATGCGTATTCCCAATAAGTTAAAGTTTGCTTTACATCAGCTTTGGTGGGAAAAATACGGAAGCAATCTTTTGGCTGAGTTTCCGACAGCAAAAATCTGGATTATTGGCAAAACTGTGGCTGATGATTTCCAAAAGTTACAAATTAATTTTGATGGTTGGATTTATCAGCCCGGTGCGGGACGTAGTTCTTCGCGAAATCTGGAACAGGGTTGGACAGAGCTTTTAAATGATGTAAATTGAGGAGTTAAGTTAGAGAAATGATTCCTGGTGAAATGTTTGTTAAGGAAGGAGAAATTGAGTTAAATGTTGGTCGTCCCACGATCAAAGTATTAGTAGGAAATACTGGCGATCGCCCAATTCAGGTGGGGTCGCATTTTCATTTTTATGAGGCAAATGAAGCGCTCAATTTTCCACGGGAAACTACTAAAGGAATGCACTTGAATATTCCCGCAGGGACCGCCGTCCGTTTTGAACCTGGTGATGAAAAAGAAGTGGAGTTGGTTCCTTTTGTCGGTAGTCGAGAAGTTTATGGTTTGAATGGTAAAATTAATGGTAAATTAGACTGATGAAAGCAAGAGAAAACACGGCAGAAATTGTCAAAAAAATTGTTGAGGGACAAGGTTACGTTTTACTTCTAGAAGTAATAAGTAAGGAGCCAGCAGAAAACACGCGATTGCTACTTTTATAAGACGCTGAAATAGCCCGAAAAAAAGGAACTCTATTCACTGAAGGTAAGCATCGAGAACAAATTTATGGTTTAATTTTCAAAGGGAAAATCTTTGAATTGATGGTACAGCATCCGTAAGATACGGAAGTAGTTGAAACTATTTTAGGTTTAGAAGTAACTCTCAGATAAAAATAATCTCGAATTATTAGTTAGTGAAAACGAAAAATATAGAAGCTCTGGCTGGAATTTTTAAGCAAAGAAAAATGAGTGAAAAGGGTAGAGTTGCAGGCAAGATTGCTTTAGTTACAGGGGCGGCTTCCGGGATAGGAAAAGCTACCGCACAACTATTAGCAAAAGAAGGTGCAAAAGTCGCACTAACTGATGTGAATGAGGAACAACTAACAGCTACCGCTAGGGAAATTATTGCCTCTGGAAATGACGCGATTGCTTTCGCTTTGGATGTAACTTCCGAAGCAGCTTGGAAAAGTGGAATTGAGCAAGTATGGCAAACTTGGAACTGTCTTGATATCCTAGTTAATAATGCTGGAATTTCCTTTGCGAAACCTGTTACCGAGATGAGTTTAACTGAATGGCGACAGGTAATAGCAATCAATTTAGACGGCGTATTTTTAGGGACAAAAACGGCAATTACTGCAATGAGAAAAAGTGGGGGAGGTAGTATTATTAATCTTTCCTCAGCTTCGGGAATCAAAGCGAATGCCAATATTTCTGCTTATTGTGCTAGTAAAGCTGGAGTGCGTTTATTTTCTCAGGCAATTGCTCTTGAATGCGCCCAAAATAATGATAACATTCGCGTGAATACGGTAGTACCTGGAGCCGTGGCTACGCCGATGTGGAAAAATCAAGCTTGGTGGACAGATTTAGTGGCGAAAGTAGGTGGAGAAAGCCAAGCTTGGGAGTCGATTGCTGCGACTATTCCTTTAAAAAGATTCGCTCAACCAGAAGAAGTTGCTGCGGCGATTTTGTATCTCGCTAGTGATGAATCTAGTTATGTTACGGGGACAGAAATAGTGATTGATGGTGGTTATTTGGCTTGAAAATTTTGTGTTTATTTGTTGGTAGAATTATCGGATTTTTGGTTTCTGGTACTACCCTAATTAATACCATTTACACGGGAGTAATGCTACAGATGCACGCCCTGTAGAGACGTATTTAATTCATAGAGAAGAGTTAGCTGAATCTGTACGTCAGAATTTAGCTAAGATTCAGCCAAATTTGAGTTCTCTTCGTTCTCGTTTGTTATCTCGACAGAATTAATTGTAATCAAGATGTTGAGTTTATTAAGTGATGAAAACTTTACTGTTTCTCTTGATGAGGAGGTTCGCTTTGGTGTCGGGATAAGCGTCTGGGAATTTGAATAACGAACTCTGTCTCTTCTGAGGGAGTCGAGTGAAAAAACAATTTTCCTTGGTGTTGCTGCGTGATAATTTGGTAGCTAATCGACATTCCCATACCTGTACCTTTACCGATGGGTTTCGTGGTGAAGAAAGGGTTAAAGATTTGATTTTGGATCTTTGGAGGAATACCAATACCATTGTCGGCGATCGCCATTTCCACCCAATCAATGTTCAAAACTGCCGTGCGAATGGTAATCTGGGGAGGTGCTGGGATCTTTTCTGGACTTCTCTGGCTGTATTTCGCTTCTATCGCATCAATGGCATTACTCAGGATATTCATCACTACCTGATTCAGGTGTCCTGGGTAACATTCCACCAACGGTAAAGAACTGTAATCTTTTTGAATTGAGATTGAAGGACGCTCAAATGTCTCTTTGAGGCGATGCTGTAAAATAAGCAAAGTACCGTCAATTCCTTCGTGCAAATCAACTTCTTTTAATTCTGATTCGTCAAGGCGAGAAAAGTTACGCAAAGATAAAACAATATTGCGAATGCGTTTAGTTCCCTCCTGCATAGAATTAAGCATTTTCAGTAAATCTTCTCGCAGAAAAGCAAAATCAATCATTTCCGCATGGTTTTGGATTTCTTCATCGGGATGGGGATAAAATTTTTGGTACAAATTGACAAAAGCCAAAAGGTCTTCGGTATATTCTTGTAAATGATGTAAATTGCCGTGAATAAAGTTGACAGGGTTATTAATTTCGTGAGCAATTCCCGCAACTAATTCTCCTAAACTAGACATTTTTTCTGACTGGATCAGGTGACTTTGTTGCTGATTTAACTGGGTGAGGGCTACTTCTAAGTCAGTATTTTTATCTTGGAGTTGGTCTAACAAAAGTTTCACTTTGGTAATAAGTTGATTGAGAGAATTAGCTAAAATTGCCATCTCACCTTTACTATTTACAGTTGCTTGTAAATTGAAGTTATCTTCTTTAGTGACTCGCTGGGCAAGATAAGTTACAGTTTGCACGGGTTGCGCGATCGCGTTGCTAGTATAAAGAGCAACAAGAGTAGCCATGACAACGGAAAGAATTAAACTCCCCATAATAATTTGATTTCGTAAAATGGAGGCTTGTTGTAGAGCAATTTCAGCATTAACTTCTTCTTGCTCGATAATAGCCGCAAATTTAACTAATTTATCAGGAAATTCAATGAAATCAACAAACTCTGAACTTTGCACAAAGTTGAGTAAATTCTGTTGAGCAATAGCCAGGTCGGTAGCATTGTTTTCTAAGGCTAAAATATCGCGGGCAAAAACTTCGGTGAGACGGCGAAAATCGGCTACGGTATTTTGATATTCAGTAAGATTACGGTGGAGTTTTTGGCGGTCAACTTCTGCTATTGTTGCCAAGGAAAGTTCGGTTTTCGGCAAATTTTGATAAGCTTGTAAAATTTTTTGAATTTCTGTAATTCTGTCAATAAAAGCCTGACTTTCTTTTTGGAAAAGTGTCGGATTTTCGAGATAAGGTACTAGTTGTTTAGCCGGACGATTATAGAGAATTTTGACTTGTAAATCGGTCAAGAGTTGGCGTTTGGTAGTAGCTATTTTGCGAACAGCAACGGCACGGTTTTGGTAGCGATTTCCTACGATAATGCCGCTACTAATACCAATAACTGTTAACCCCAAAACTACGGTATATCCTAGAGCGATACGTTCGCGAATATTCATAGAGAAAAATTAATTTAATCTTTTTTAAGTCAACTAAAAGTTAGAGCAGGAGTTTACATCTCACTTTGCCATAATATAATCGATAAATTCGCTTTACTAAAACTCTGCTAACTAAAAATTCGATACTGAGTGGTATTGCGATTCTTGGTAAATTTTAGCGGCATTTTCTGAGTTTTGGGTTAAGTAGTCAGTTTCGTTGAGAAATGGCGGTTGAGACGGCGAATTGTTGGGCGTTAGGTTGAATGAAGGTTGGGGCGCTAATCGTATTTTTTGTGATTTCGTAACCAATACGTCATACCCCTCGCACTAGAGCGTTACGACAACGGCGATGATGGGTACGATCGCCTAAATTCCCCGAAAAACCGCCTTCAAGAGCATCTCACCCCGCAAAAATAATTCAGTTTCTCTCTCAAGTCGCTGTCTTCATGTCACCACGAAAAGGTACAAATAGAAACGTAATCGATGCGATTTAACCAGCTTGGAGATAGTCATGAACTTACAAACTATTGCCACAAAACCTTTTAGCGACCAAAAACCAGGAACATCGGGATTGCGTAAATCTGTCCCCGATTTCCAAAAACCTCATTACTTAGAAAACTTTATTCAAGCGATTTTTGACAGCCTCGAAGATCGGGCGGGGAAAACCTTAGTCTTAGGAGGAGACGGACGTTATTACAATCGTACCGCTATTCAAACTATTCTCAAAATGGCTGCGGCTAACGAAATTGGGAAGGTATTAGTCGGTTTTGGCGGAATCCTCTCCACACCAGCCGCTTCCTGTATTATTCGCGAAAGTAAAGCAATTGGCGGGATTATTTTATCTGCGAGTCACAACCCTGGCGGTCCCGAAGGCGATTTCGGGGTGAAATTCAACACCAGTAATGGCGGTCCAGCCCCGGAAAAGGTAACTAAGGCGATTTTTGAACGCAGTAAAGTTATCGACGAGTATAAAATCCTCGATGCGGCGGATGTGAATTTAGACCGTATGGGGTCGTTTACTTTAGGAAAAATGACGGTAGAGGTGATTGATTCAGTGGAATCTTATGCAGCGTTGATGCGATCGCTGTTTGATTTTACCGCCATTCGCAATCTTCTCACTTCCGGTAAATTTCGGATGTGTATGGACTCTCTCCACGCCGTCACCGGACCTTATGCTCATGCTATCTTTGAAGGACGATTGGGCGCACCTGCCGGGACAGTCCAGAATGGTAAGCCTCTAGAGGACTTTGGTGGCGGTCATCCCGACCCAAACTTAGTTTATGCCCACGATCTCGTCGAAACCATGTTTGGCGATTATGCACCGGATTTTGGGGCTGCTTCCGATGGGGATGGCGATCGCAATATGATCCTCGGTAACAACTTCTTTGTGACCCCCAGTGACAGTTTGGCGGTTCTCACTGCCAATGCTAAACTTGTACCCGGCTACAAAGACGGTTTGGCTGGTGTCGCGCGATCGATGCCCACCAGTGCTGCTGTTGACCGCGTAGCCGAGGATTTAGGGATTGATTGCTACGAAACCCCCACGGGCTGGAAGTTCTTTGGTAATCTCCTCGATGCGGGGAAAGCGACTCTCTGCGGCGAAGAAAGCTTCGGGACGGGTTCAAATCACGTTCGGGAAAAAGACGGTCTTTGGGCGGTGTTATTCTGGTTGAATATCCTCGCCGTTCGTCAAGAATCTGTGGAAGATATTGTGCGAGATCACTGGAAAACTTACGGTCGCAATTTCTACTCGCGTCACGATTACGAAGAAGTAGAAAAAGCCGGGGCTAATCAGTTAATGGAGGAGTTACGGGCGAAACTGGACGATTTACCCGGTCAGAAGTTGGGTCAATACGAAGTTAAATACGCCGACGATTTCAGTTATACCGACCCCGTAGATGGCAGTGTCAGCGAACAGCAAGGGATTCGGATCGGCTTTACCGACGGGTCGCGCATTGTTTTCCGTCTTTCGGGGACGGGGACAAAAGGGGCTACTCTGCGAGTGTATCTCGAAAGCTACGAACCCGACTCTAGCAAGCACGATGAAGATACTCAAGAAGCACTTGCTTCTCTGATTACTTTAGCCGAAGAAGTGGCGCAAATTCAGCACTTTACCGGACGCACTGAACCGACGGTGATTACTTAGATTGTAATGCTACTAGACCTGTTGGGACGTTTTTCCTAAAGTCTGCCTTCACCCCAACCCTTCTCCCACGGGAGGAGGGGCTTATTTTTTTACAATTGATAGCGGTATCTTAACTACTTCGGTGGTTGGTGTAATACTGCTGTCGTTCATCGTTTCTCAGAAGTAAAAAGGCGATCGCGAAATCCGCTTAGGAGCGGTTGTAGCTGGTAAAGTTGTTAATTACCAAAACTTAAATAATGAACTGGAAACAACTCTGTAGCGGCATTTTACTAGGAAGTCTGGCGAGTTTGATTGGTTTACCCAGTCAAGCCCAGGATACCACTGACCAACTGAATCAGGCTATTTGTATCGAAGATTGGGATAGCGCGATGGCGATTCTTTATCTTGCAATACTAGATTATCCTGACAGTAATACTACATTACAACAGTACACCGATCGCCTCCAACAACTCTCGACAACGGGCTTAAGCGAAAGACAAAAAGCTCAATATTGTTCTCCTGAACTATCAACATTACCCAATCCAACTTCAGAGGAGACTCCGCTAACCATCCTTGTTAATGGGTATTACGAAGAAATCACGAATTACCATCAAACCCATTGGGATATTAGCTACGAGGAAGTCACGAATATCCTTCAACTTCCGGGAAAAATATCTAATCTCTCTTCTAGCTATACTTGGCGAAATGAAGACGAAACTTCCTTATTTGCAACTTTCACCGATGATGAGTTAACGATGTTGTCGGCTCAGGGAATTATAGCCTGTAACGAAAATGGCGACTGTGACGAAATCAAACCCCCTCCGGCTGAGTTTGAGCGTCTCTTTGAGCGTTTTGAACTGGGAATGAACGCTCAAGCGGTTTTAGAACCCATAGTACGAGAATTGGGAGAACCTGCTTCACAACGAGAAGTGGTGGTGTATGCGTGGCAGTTCCAAGAAGGAGAAATGGTTTGTACGTTAAGCGTTGATTTTCATAACGATGAATTTTCCGGTACGGGATATAGCTGCGGGATGTTACCAGAATCTTAGCTTTTGTCTTATTTCAATACCAGAATAGAGCGACTTTTCTATCTACGGCTACAAATGCGATCGCCCCAATTGAGTGTTTCGCGACTGTAGCTGGCAAAACTATCAATTACTCAAAGCATAATAATGAACTGGAAACAACTCTGTAGCGGCATTTTACTGGGAAGTCTGGCAAGTTTTATTGGCTTACCCAGTCAAGCCCACGATACCACAGCGCAACTGAATCAGGCTATTTGCATCGAGGCTTGGGAGGGCGCGATCGCAATCCTCAACCAAGCAATCCCAGATTATCCTAACAGTCAGAATACCTTAAAACAATATCGCGAAATCCTCCAACAACTCTCTACAACAGGTTTGAGCGAAGTTCAAAAAAGTCAATATTGTTCCCGAACTCTTACCCAAACTAACACTATCGATATCGAAGAAAGTCCCGCTTTGTACGCCCGTATTGAAGGATATTTCGAGCAAATTGACCTGAGTAGGGGTTACAATGCGATCGCCTCCTCAATTGGTCGTCCGGGGAAAATTTCCAGTCTTTATTCTTCCTATGCTTGGAACGATCAAGGTAGCTTATCTGCTCACTTTTCTGACGATCAACTAGAAGATTTGTCAATTAGCGAAGGATTGGAATGTCAGAGAAATGCTGAATCTGATGAAGATATGAATTGTGAAACTATCCCTCCTCCAGAAAAGTTTGAGCGTATTGCAGAGCGCTTTAATCCGGGTATGAACGCTCAAGTAGTTTTACAATCCATAGTACAGGAATTGGGAGAACCCTCATCCCAATGGGAAACGGTTGCATTTGAGTGGCAATTTCGGGAAGAACGCGATACTTGCAATTTGTTAGCTCATTTTGTGGATAATGAGTTGTTGAAATTGGGACTGTCTTGCTTCCGAGAAAACCCGTGACAAGATGATAAAGCGGAATTGATTAAGTTCAGTTTGTTGATGACTATACTGGATTATGGGTTTTTATAAAAGATGTTGAAGAGGAATATGAAGGGAAGCTAAATGAACTCCAAGTTCAGACAAAAACTTTGTCAGTAATTCAAGAAATGTTAAACAAAGATTTAATCAAAGCAGGTATGTTTGATGAAGAAGCTGAGTTTAAGGTTTGGGATTTATCACCTCAAGCAATTATTGCCCGGATAAAATCTAAATGGGATACATTAGGAAGAAAACCTAATATTGGCGATCTTGTTTGGTTTGATATAACTGAAAAAGGAAATCGCGAAGCCGAAAAGTTATTAAAGTCAAAATGATTAGTAGCTATTGGCAGACGAATTTGAATCGTTACATAAGATGTAAAGTTGATCGAGTGTATAATATTAATATCGTCTAAAGTTAAATTATTTAAAATTGAGCGATGGACTACCAAAATATTATGACAATTGAGCCTGGAAAACGTAGTGGTAAACCGTGCATTCGAGGAATGCGTATTACTGTGGATGATATTTTAGAGTATTTAGCAGGTGGTATGACTGAAGCCGAAATTCTCGAAGATTTTTCTGAACTTACTTCAGAAGATATCAAAGCTTGTCTTGCTTTTGCTGTTAATTGCGAGAAAAAGTTATAAAGTTATTCGTAGTAAATTATTTTGGTTTTAACTTAGTCTAAAACAAAACCAGAATCTACCGCTTGTATTGGCTAAGAAAATTTGACCGAAGATTGCTTTAATGACAGGGTAATGTCATACTCATTGCAGGTTGCTGTTTGTGAGGAGTATACTGAATGAGTTATCGCATGGATCGCCGCGCCTATGCGGAAACTTTTGGTCCGACGGTGGGCGATCGCGTTCGTCTTGCCGATACAGATCTGATTATCGCTGTGGAACAAGATTTTACCACCTATGGTGACGAAGTGAAGTTCGGCGGTGGTAAAGTAATCCGTGATGGGATGGGACAATCACCGATTTCTCGCGCTGATGGGGCGGTGGATTTAGTGATCACCAATGCTTTAATTTTAGATTGGTGGGGTATCGTTAAAGCAGATATCGGGATTAAAGACGGTAAAATCGCCAAAATCGGCAAAGCCGGAAATCCTCATATTCAAGATAACGTTGAGATAATTATCGGTCCAGCCACAGAAGCGATCGCCGGAGAAGGTATGATTCTCACTGCGGGTGGTATCGACTCCCACATTCATTTTATTTGTCCCCAACAAATCGAATGCGCGATCGCGTCGGGAATTACGACTATGATTGGAGGTGGTACAGGTCCCGCGACGGGTACAAATGCCACAACTTGTACTCCTGGGGAATGGAATCTCTACCGAATGTTACAAGCGGCTGATGCTTTCCCAGTTAACTTAGGATTTATGGGAAAAGGTAACAGCAGCCAACCCCAAGGTTTAGTCGAACAAATCCATGCGGGCGCAATGGGTTTAAAATTACATGAAGATTGGGGAACAACTCCCAGCGCGATCGCTACTTGTTTAACAGTCGCCGATGAATATGATATCCAAGTCGCCATTCATACCGACACACTCAATGAAGCAGGTTTCGTCGAAAATACGATCGCCGCTTTCCAAAATCGCGTTATCCATACATACCACACCGAAGGCGCAGGTGGAGGACACGCCCCTGATATTATCAAAGTTTGTGGGGAAGCCAATGTTTTACCTTCTTCAACTAATCCCACTCGCCCTTATACTACAAATACTTTAGAAGAACATTTAGATATGCTCATGGTGTGTCATCACCTCGATAAAAGCATACCCGAAGATGTCGCTTTTGCTGAGTCGAGAATTCGTCGTGAAACGATCGCTGCTGAAGATATTTTGCACGATTTAGGTGCATTTAGTATGATTGCTTCGGATTCTCAAGCAATGGGAAGAGTTGGGGAAGTAATTATTCGGACTTGGCAAACTGCACATAAAATGAAAGTACAGCGCGGACATCTTGCTTCTGATGACGATTTGGACATCGAAAACGACAATTTTCGCGCCAAGAGATATGTCGCCAAATATACAATTAATCCGGCAATAACTCACGGAATTGCTGATTATGTCGGTTCGGTAGAAACGGGTAAGTTAGCCGATTTGTGTCTCTGGAAACCCGCGTTTTTCGGTGTCAAACCAGAAATTGTGATTAAAGGTGGCGCGATCGCCTACGCGCAAATGGGCGATGCTAATGCTAGTATTCCCACACCCCAACCAATTTTGATGCGTCCCATGTTTGCAAGTTTCGGTGGCGCAAGGTTTGCTACTTCTCTTACCTTTGTTTCCCAAGCAGCATTAGATCGCGAAATACCCACTCAAATTAACTTACAAAAAACTGCTGTTGCTGTTAAGAATACTCGTGAATTAAGCAAACGCGATTTAAAATTAAACGACGCTTTACCAACAATCGAAGTTGACCCCGAAACTTACGAAGTTCGCGCCGACGGTGAGTTATTAACCTGCGAACCTGCTTCAGTTTTACCGATGGCGCAAAGATATTTTCTGTTTTAGTTCTTTCTCCCAATAATTAAGCTTAAATTCGGTTGATTATGAAAATTTAAGCTTAGTTTCTTGCGAGATTTTTTTCTTTTAGCTAAAGATTTTCTGATCTAGCAGTTTAAAAATATAGTCAAAATTTTTCGCTGCATTTAATCCTAATTTACTTTGGCTATCCTACATCAAATTGTGTAGAGACGTTGCCTATAAAGTCTTTATTGAGTCTATATCTGTAGCATTCGTTCCGTGAAAATGGTATAACTTAATCGAGAAGCAATCTTTACCAAGAATTTATGTTGATTTTATTTAAACTTCACAAAAAATCCTTCTTGTTTCTGGTAAAGCTAATTATTTTTTAAGAGAAAAATTTGGAAAATTTAGCGAGATCCTAATAATAATAAAACTTTCATTTTTGGCTTTGAGCGGGACAATTAAATAATTGGCATATTATCCCCTCGATAAAGATAAATTAACGTTATTTCTCCTCATTTAGGAAGATGTTATCCTGAAAAAAGAACCGAAAGTCAAAAAATAATGCTATCTTAGCTACAAAGTCTCTGTATATACTAGCTATTTTGAGGACTGTGAGATGTTTCAAGTCCAGACAAACTCTTTAGAGGTTAGTCGCCAAACTCCTCTGGGAGAAAATTTATCTTATTCCAGCATTTTCGATGAAATCGACGAAGTAGTCTGGTCAATAGATGTAAATACTAAAAAGATAGTTTATCTTAACAAAGCGGCTGAAAAACTATACGGTCGCGAAATGCAAGCATTTTATAATAATCCAGAATTAAGATTAGAAACTATTATCAATCAGGAAAGAAATCGTGTCAGTAATTATTTTGCTGAGGTAGTAAAAACAAAAAATAAATTAGAGACAGTATACCAGATAATTAAACCATCAGGAGAAATTAGGACAGTAAGAGATAAAAGTTGGGCGATCGCGGACGAAGAAGGCAAACCCCAACAGATGATTAGTTTAGTCAAAGATATCACCCCAAAGGTCAGCGTCTCCAGCGATCGCCAAAAGATCGAAAAAGAACGTAATGAATTAATTATCTCAATGGCAAAAGGAGAAGCACGTTATCGTTCAGTTTTAAGTGCGATGAGTGATGGGATCATTGTGCAAAATGCTGAAGGTTTAATTCTTGAATGTAATACCAGCGCTGAACGTATTTTAGGCTTGAGTACCGAAGAAATTATGGGGATGAAGACTCTCAGCGTCGGTGGAAATGCGATCGCTGAAAATGGTTCACCTCTTCCCAAAGCCGAACAACCTCTCAGCCTGACTCGTAAAACAGGTAAACCAATCAAAAATGCGGTGATGGGAATTACTAAACCTGATGGTACTGTTACCTGGATTTTAGTTAATACCCAGCCTTTGTTATCTCCCGGTAGCAAAAAGTTTTCTGGAATTGTTGCTTCGCTGAAAGATATCACCGAACTCCATCAAGCCCAAAAAGCTTTGAAAATTAGTAACGAACGCTTGCAATTAGCTTTGGAAGCAGCTAACGATGGAATTTGGGATTGGAATTTAAATACTGGAGAACTGTATTTAAGCGATCGCTGGAAACAGATCTTAGGCTACAATAATTCAGAAATTGCGAATACAATGGCTTTTTGGCAACAATTATTGCATCCAGAAGATCGGCAAGTGGTTCTCAACTCACTCAACAATCATTTAGCCGGAAATTCTGCTGACTTTCAAGCTGAATATCGAATGCAGACTAAATCTGGTGACTGGAAATGGATTTTAGCTCGCGCTAAAGTGGTTGAATCAGACTTTACAGGTAAACCTGTTCGCGTAATTGGGACTCAGCGCGATATTAGCGATCGCAAACAAGGAGAATTGGCGATCGCGCAATCTGAAGTCAGATATCGAGAATTAGCCCGAAGAGAAGCACTCCTAAATCGCTTAAGCTCTTTGATTCGTCATTCCCTCGATCTCGATACTATTCTCGAAACTACTGTTCGCAAAATTTACAACTATTTGCACGTTGATATTTGCGCCTTTGGTTGGTATCGTCACGAAATTGCTGCACCCGCTTGGGAAATCTTGAAAGAAGCTAAACATCCTGAGAAAAAGAGCATTTTAGGTACTTATCCCGCCGAATTATATCAAGAAATATCGATCAAATTGTTACAGCTAGAAACTTATCAGCTAGATGATCTCAGTAACGCAGCAGATTTACCGCTTCAGGAATTATTAATTTCTCTCGGTGCAACTGCTTTGATCTCTTTACCAATTGCTACCACATCTGGTCGCCTTGGTTCTTTACACTGTCTGCGCTGTGGCGAAAATCAGTCTTGGCAAACTGAGGATTTAGAGTTGTTGCAAGCCGTAGCTACTCAGTTGGCGATCGCTATTAACCAAGCTTTTCTTTACACTCAATCCCAGGAAGCAACTCGACAAGCAGAAGCCAAAACTCAACAACTTGAACAAACTTTGATTCAGTTACAAAGTACCCAAACTCAACTTGTCCAAACCGAAAAGATGTCTTCTCTCGGACAAATGGTTGCGGGAATTGCTCACGAAATTAATAATCCGGTTAGCTTTATTTATGGCAATATTTCTCATGCTATTGAATACACTGCGGATTTATTGAATATTATCGAACTTTATCAAGATACCTATTCCCAACCTACCCCAGAAATTGAAGCCGAAATTGAAGCTAGTGACTTGGATTTTTTAATTGCAGATTTGCCGAAATTGTTGGATTCTATGAAAGTTGGCGCTGTTCGGATTAAGGAAATTGTTCAATCTTTGCGTACTTTTTCTCGTCTTGATGAAGCCGAAATGAAAGCTGTCGATCTTCATGAAAACATCGATAGCACAATTATGATTTTGCAAAATCGGATCAAAGCTAAATCCGATCGCCCGGAAATAATCATTAAGAAAAATTACGGCGACTTGCCAAAAGTTGAATGTTATGCAGGTCAACTCAATCAGGTGTTTATGAATTTGATTAGCAATGCTATTGATGCACTTGAAGAGCGATCGCCGCAAGCGGCACTGGGCTACTCTACTCTTCGAGAACCCCTTCGGGGAACGAGTTCTCCTGCGGAGTATGCCCAATCGCGCCCAGTTGAAGAAATTCAAGCTGAACCCAGCCTCATCACGATTTCCACTGTGATTCTACCTCAGAACCGCGTTCAAATTCGCATTGCTGATAATGGCAATGGAATGAACCAGGAAACCCTTACCAGAATCTTTGACCCCTTTTATACTACTAAACCCATCGGCAAAGGCACAGGTTTAGGTTTATCGATCTCTCACTCAATTATCGTCGAAAAACATCGCGGTAGTCTGCGCTGTGTCTCAGAGTTAGGAGTCGGGACTGAATTCGCGATCGAAATTCCCATCCATCCCCTCTCTTAACAGTTAGTGAAATTTGTAGAGACGTTTTCTGGAACGTTTCTACTACACCAGACAATTAAATATTTTTACAAACATAGAAATAATTCGCAAACTTGATTAGCTTGCGAATAGTTAGCGAAATAGATACAAATCTAGAATTTTCTTAAAACTTATCTTCAATTAAAACGATCTCAACTATTTGCTTTCTGCTTGACGACGCTGACGACGACTGCTAAGTAAACCCAATCCTACAACCGCTAAACTAGCCACTGCTGCTGGTTCAGGTACGCTTTCGCCTTCAATTGTACCGCTAATACCAATTCCGTCGTTAGCACATTCAGCAAACAAATGGGCAATAAAGTCACCTTGAGGAAGATTCGCAGTATCAAAGCTAAAGCCATAAGTGAAGCTGCCAGCTTGACCAATGTTACTAGCAAAATCTAGTCCTAAGCCACTGAAGTCATTAATCAAATCAATCTCACCAACAAAGGCTTGGTAAGTGTCAATTACATTGCGAACAGAAGCCGAGGAATCAAAGTAGTCTCCATTGATATCAATATCTCCTAAAGAAGCTGTTTTCCCGGCATTGGCAACTTTATTTTTGTAACTGTTTAAGGTAGCAAATCCAGAATTGTCTAAGGTGACGCTTTTAGCAGTAACTCCGCTATAAAGTCCGATTCCAGGTGCATTAGAGTCATTTCCTGCCGCAAAATTAACACCATATAAATCACCGTCAGCCATTGCCGTATCAAAATCTTTACCGGAAAAATTAAAGAAAAAGTCCCCATAATCAATAGTGCCATTAAGAACGCCACTTCTGGCTACACCACCTTGAGGCAAGTTACTATTAATTCCGACATAGAAGCGATCGCCTTCTTGAGCATAAGCTACACCAAAAAGTTCAAAACCTGGGTCAGCGAGATTACCAACCACTCCACCAGTAACACCATCTTCAAAGCTGTCTGCTGTATATTTCCAGGTAAAAGCTTCGGCTGATTGGTTAGTTCCTAAAGCTACTAATACGGAGGTTGCAGCAGTAAATACTAATTTCTTTAAAAAAGTCATTTGTTTGAGGTTCCTTCTGTTTAATTAATTTCAGAATAACAAGGTTTTTTATATTTTTGTATAAAGC
>JAWQFW010000022.1:0-33855 GCA_035968095.1 Oscillatoria sp. PMC 1068.18 | reverse complement strand
GAAGATTTATATACTGACAGAATTAGTTTTAAAAGTAAAATTGAAGAATTGAAAACTGACCGAAGTAAGCTAAAAAGTAAAATTGCTAAATTGCAAAGAGATAAACAAAAGTTAGAAAAAGAGAAAAAGAAATTACGCTCAGAAATTAAACTGATGAAAGCTTCTAAATTCTGGAAGGTGCGCGAAAAATGGGTAGACTTTAAAAAAGGTTTGGGTTTGGTAGATAAATAGGTAGGAAAAATGAGACTACGAGAGTTAAGAGATATTTATTTGCATCAAGATATTTATATAGTCGGTTCGGGACCGACGGCGAATTTGTTTCCGATGGACTTTCTGAGAGATAAAATTTGTCTAGGGCTGAATGATGCTTATAAAATTCATCCTGCGATCGCGCCAATCGCTTTGATGAATCATCAGTTATATGCTCATGCAGGAAAAAAGGCTACCGATCCCTATCACGAATACTTCCAAAATATTAAATATCCGATTCTCAAACCAGCAAGTCGCCATAAAGTTGAAAAGATCGAATGGGATCATCCTTATTTCTACTGTTTCGATCGCACCCAAAAAACTCAAGACCTCTGGAATTTGACGAAAGAGACAGATTATTTATACTATACTCCTCAAGGTTGCTCGCTGCATCCAGCATTACAAGTTTGTTGGATTATGGGAGCAAAAAATATTTTTGTTCTCGGTTGTGATAGTCGCACTATTGGCGGAAATCATTACGCGAATTATGATAAAAATGATTTTGGGATTGTTGCTAGGGAGAGAAATTACGATGCTTATGTTTATGGTACTTTAATTGTCCAAAAATTTTTGGAAACGAAAGGCGTTAATGTGATTAATCTTTCGCCGATTGTCGGTTATCATTTGATTGATTATCAGCACGAAGTATTGAAAGGCGAAATTTCGACTGATTCTTTGGTTCAAGACATCAACAAGCTGAAAAATGTATGATTAAAATCGTTATTGGTACAGAAAAAAATCAGTATCTTGCTCAAAAAGTTCTCGAATATTCGATTCGGAGTCACACTTCAGCCGAGGTGGATATTCGCTTTGTGACGCAAACTCAAAAGCGGGTTGGGGGAACGAAATTTGGCTTTGTGAGATTTTTAGTGCCGAGTATTTTTGATTATGAAGGAACGGCAATTTATTTAGATGCTGACCAAATTGTCTTAACTGATATTCAAGAGTTAGCTAATAGTTTAAAGCCGGAATCTACCTTAGCTTTGGTAAGTAATTTGGAAGGTTATTTTGGTGGTAAACCAGTTCCCCAGCGCAAAGAAACTAGCGTGATGGTGATGAATTGTGCCAAACTAAAACATTGGAATCCAGAGACAATTTTTAATAATGTGGTTCCTAATGATTCTTCTCTCGAACCAGGACAAATTCATTACCGCGATTTTATGTGGTTAAAGTGGATGGACGATCGCGAAATTCAGGAACTTGAACCAACTTGGAATCATTTTAATATTTTGCGGGAAGATACGAAATTACTGCATTTTAGTCACGTCGCTTCTCAACCGTGGAAAAAGCCAGATCATCCTCTGAGTAAGTTTTGGGGTCAATGGTTGAGAAAAACCATCCGGGCGGGTTATCTTAAACGTAGAGAATTATGGGAGGCGATCGCTGAAAGAGATGTCCATCGCTACTATCTCCGCTATCTAATTTGGTAGATTGAAAAGTGTCCTTACCACAAAATTGTGTATTTGTCAATGACATTAAACTGGGCAAAACTGCCAAAAAATTGCTTAGTTACAATCTTGTTAGCAATTGTCGCACTAATGTAGAGATTTGCTTCGCTTCTCAGGTAAATTTGTCAATTCCTCGTCGTTGGGAAGTCAAACCAGAAGTAGCTTTACCATTGGTTGCGAAATTGTGGTTAATTACAAATCAATTAGCAGCCGAGAAAACTCTTTATCTCGATGGTAATTTGTTTATTCGTGGTAACATTGAAGAAATTTTTCAGCAGCAAAGCCAAACTTGTTTGCAAGCAACTGAAGAAAAAGTTTTCGGTTATTTAGATTTTTTTGTAGTTAACTATTCTGCGAAAGAAAGAGAAAAATTAGCGAAAAAACTCAACAAAAAAAGTGAGAGTAAATATAGTAAACTAGCTGATTTTATTAATTTTAAAATTGATATTTTACCTTCAGAATGGTCAGCTTTTAGGTATGGAGAAAAGCCCGAAGCTAAAGTAATTGATTGTTTAGCTTTAAATTCGCGACCGTGGTATTCTTGTTTCGCACCATTGGGTAAAGAATGGTCTGTAAAATTGTTTGCAGCAATAGAAAATGGCTATTTAGATATTCAAGATATTCAGGACGATATTAGCGCAGGTTTAGTGCGTCCTTCTTTACTCAAGCAAATTAAATTAGGAATAGAAAATCCTTTTGCTTTACCGGAAACAGTAATTGCTTTAGATAGAGACTTTATTCCACCAGAGTTAGCGGTATCTCAAGCACAAATCGAGCGTTTAAATTCGACAACTTTTAATTTACCGAAGAAAAATTTATTCCGAGTCTACTTTTCCCGTTATTTTTTTGATGAAGAATTGCCGAGATTGCGAAAAAAAGGTGTTCCAAAAATCACGAAGAAAGTTACAAAAAACTTAGCTCGAATTAAAGGAAAAATTAAGTCAGTAGTTAAGAGGTGAATTCAGTTAACAGTTATCAGTTTGTTCTTCTTTTCTCCCAATCCCCAGTCACCAATTACCACTCCCCCCATCGCCGAAAACGAGTTAAAAGATTACAATCGATCCACAGGTGGTGTGAGGATTGAAAAAAGATGCTGTCGATCGCGAAAAAAAGTTATGTAGCCCAGGTACTCGATCTGCTTAAATTAGAAGCAGAAGCGATAAATCAAGCAGTTGAGCGCTTAGATCCGGTGCAGGTAGATCGCGCAATTGAATTGTTGGTTAACTGTCGCGGGAAAGTTGTTTTGACTGGGATGGGAAAATCGGGAATAGTTGCCCGCAAAATTGCTGCTACAATGACCAGTACGGGGACTTTAGCGAGTTATTTGCATCCGGCTGATGCGTTACACGGAGATTTAGGAATCGTCGGTGCAACTGATGTAGCGATCGCCTTAAGTAATAGTGGCGAAACTGAAGAATTAATTTCGATGTTACCTTGTTTAGTCCATCGCCGCGTACCCATTATTGCGATCGTGGGTAACATTAAATCAACGATCGCCAGAAAAGCCGATGTAGTTTTGAATGCAGCCGTAGCCAAAGAAGCTTGTCCTTTAAATTTAGCACCCACGACCAGTACCACAGTAGCATTAGCAATTGGAGACGCGATCGCCATGACGGTGATGCAAGTCAAAGGATTAACTCCAGAAGCTTTCGCACTCAATCATCCGGCTGGGAGACTCGGTAAACGCTTAACATTAAGAGTACAAGATTTAATGCACGGCGGCGAAGCTAATCCCATAATTTCACCTCATGCTTCCTGGTTAGAAGCAGTTAGCGCGATTAGTCAAGGTGGTTTGGGTGCGGTTAACGTCGTCGAAACCGAGGGACATTTGTTAGGAGTAATTACCGACGGTGACTTGCGACGTGCAATTCAAGAAACAGCACCGACAAATCTCAATCAGCTTACGGCTGGGACAATTATGACCCGCAAACCCACCGTTGTCACCCTCGACTGTTTAGCTTACGAAGCTTTGCAATTAATGGAAAATCGTCCTTCCCAAATTGCCGTTTTACCCGTTGTCGATCGCGATGGCGTTTGTGTCGGTTTACTGCGACTCCACGACATCGTTAGAAGTGGATTATAGCTCTGAGTGAGATTATTTTACCATCTTCTCAAAGTGCGGGCATCTTGCCCGTCAGACAAGTAATTTTAACCAAAATTTAAGATGAGCAAAATTTTAGCTGTAATTCCCGCCCGCTATGCTTCCCAACGTTTTCCTGGTAAACCTTTAGCCAAAATTGGCTCTCGTCCAATGGTGCAATGGGTGTATGAAGCTGCGAGTCAATGCGAGTTATTTTCCCAAGTAATTGTCGCCACAGATAGCATCAAAATTGCCGACTGCGTGCGCGAATTTGGGGGTAAAGTAGAAATGACCTCCAGCGAACATCCTTCCGGGACAGATCGAGTCGCAGAAGTAGCCCAAAGATATCCTGAAGTAAGTGCGATCGCCAACGTCCAAGGAGATCAACCTTTTGTCACACCCCAAATGTTGAGTGAGTTAATTCAACCTTATCTCAACGGCGAAAATCCCGACATGACCACCTTAGCTTGTCCCCTAGACGAAAAAACAGGTTATGACGACCCAAATGTAGTTAAAGTATTATGCGATCGCCACAACCGCGCCCTCTATTTTTCTCGTTCCCCAATACCCTACTATCGGAATGCGGGAAAAGCCCCAGTCGGGCATCATTTAGGCTTGTACGCCTTTCGCCGTGACTTTTTGACAAAATACGCCCAACTCGAACCAACCCCCTTAGAACACTGCGAAGGCTTAGAACAACTGCGAGTCTTAGAACACGGTTACTCAATCCGCGTTTGTCAGACAGCAAAAGCCGTCATCGAAGTCAACACACCCGAAGACTTAGACTTAGCCCAAAAATTAGTTGCCAATGATTAATTTTCACCAAAATCCTAGCCTGCGAAGGCAGGCTACTCTTACGAGAAGCCGCTACGCGTCTATGCCCGTGTAGCCGCGCCTTCAGGCGTTAGGCATTATTTTCTTGATTTTTTTGATGATTAACATAAGTACGAAGAACGTTATTAATTGATGATTGATAGCCTTTGCCTTGACTTTTAAACCATTCTAAAATATCACTATCTAAACGAATAGAAATAAGCTCTTTCGTCATTGGTTTAACTATTTTGGCATTTTCCCAAAAGCGATCGTCTAACTCAGGAATATCTGAAGTATCAATAGCAGAATCAGGAATATTTTCAATTTCTTCCAATCGTTTGCGCGAGATATTCATTATACTTTTTCCTTTCTTTAGGAGTAGCTTTTCGATTTGATTATAGTTTCTGCTTCCTTGTATACCGTAGAGAGTTCACGCATAATATTCAGAAAACAGAGCAAACCAACCCAGAGCAAAAATGATCCAAACCCAAATTAGCGACAAAATAATTATCGGCGATCGCCAACCCCTCGCCTTAATCGCCGGACCTTGCGTCATCGAATCCGCAGAATTTACCTTAAAAATGGCAGCCGAGATCCGCAAAATTTGCGATCGCCTTTCCATCCCCTTCATCTTCAAATCCTCCTTCGACAAAGCCAACCGCACCTCAATCGAATCCTTTCGCGGACAAAACCTCGAAACCGGACTCCAAATCCTTCAAAAAGTCAAAGACGAAATCAACGTCCCCGTCTTAACCGACATCCACGAAAGCCACCAAGCCAAAATCGTCGCCGAAGTCGCCGACATCCTCCAAATCCCCGCCTTTCTTTGCCGTCAAACCGACCTCCTCATCGCCGCAGCCGCCACCAAACGAGCCATCAACGTCAAAAAAGGACAATTTCTCGCCCCGTGGGACATGAAGCACGTCGTCAGCAAACTAGAAACAGCTGGAGCAACCAACATCCTCCTCACCGAACGCGGCAGCAGCTTCGGCTACAACACCCTCGTCGTTGACTTTCGTTCCCTACCCCAAATGCGCGAACTCGGCTATCCCGTCGTCTTCGACGCAACCCACAGCGTCCAAATGCCCGGAGGACAAGGCGGCAAATCCGGCGGACAAAGACAATTCGTTCCCCACCTCGCCCGTGCCGCAACAGCAATTGGCGTTGACGCACTTTTCATGGAAGTCCACGAAAACCCCGAAATCGCCCTCAGCGACGGACCCAACATGATTCCCCTCGCCCAACTAGAAACCCTACTCAAACAAATCCTCAGCATCCGCAACGGACTCGAAGTCGCCCCACCCATCGAACTCTAACTTAGTGCCTTTCTTTGCGTCTTAGCGTCTTAGCGCGAGAAAAAAACATGACCAACCTTCCCCAAATCAAACTACTCGTCACCGATGTCGATGGAGTCCTCACCGACGGCGGACTTTACTACAACGAACAAGGCGAAGTGTTCAAAAAATTTAACGTCAAAGACGGACAAGGCTTGAAACGACTCACCCAAGCAGGCATTGAAGTCGCCATTATCTCCGCCCATAACTCCCAAGCCACCCTCCATCGAGCCAAAAACCTAGGTATACGTCATACTTTTATTGGTGTGAAAGATAAACTCTCTACCCTCAAGCAGTTATGTAATGAACTGCAATTGTCCCTCGAACAAGTAGCATACATTGGCGACGACGTTAATGATTTGCCAATTATGAGCGTCGTCGGTTGTCCCCTAACAGTCGCCGATGCCATGCCTGAAAATCAAGCAGCAGCGATCTATATTACTAAATTAGGAGGAGGGCAAGGAGCGGTCAGAGAAATCTGTGAGATCCTGCTAGCAACCCATCGTGGTGAGGAGTGAACATGACAACAGAAAATACCATTAAAATCTTCGTCGGCACCGAGGAAGAACAAATTTTGGCAGTCAAAGTGCTGGAATATTCTCTTCGCAAGCACACCAAACTACCAGTAGAAATTAAACCTTTATTTGTTGCTTTGCGAGAAGCAGGAATTCAAATTCCCACTCCCAAAGATCCCCAAATACGTCCGCAAACTCCCTTTAGTTTTCAACGCTTCGCTATTCCCGCACTTACTGGATATCAAGGAAAAGCAATTTATCTTGACTCGGATATGCAGGTTTTCCGAGATATTCAAGAAATTTGGTCAATGCCTTTTCATGGTGCAGACTTACTTTCCGTTCCAGAACCACCAGACTCAGGCAGACCTCCCCAGTTTAGCGTCATGCTCCTCAACTGCGAACAATTAAACTGGGATGCACCGGAATTAGTGAGACAATTAGCAGCCGGAAAATGGACTTATCAACAATTTGTCTTGGAAATGGCTCCCGCCGAGAAAATTGCTGCTACTCTACCTTTAGGTTGGAATGATTTAGAGCGTTACGAATCAGAAAAAACCGCTTTAACTCACTATACCGATATGCCAAAACAACCTTGGCTAAATTCTCAAAATCCTCTGGGTTGGTTGTGGTGTCAAGATTTATTTAACGCTGTTGAAGATGGTTTTATTACTCAGGAATTCATCGCCGCACAAGTCAAAAAAGGTTGGGTTAGACCTTCGCTATTGGATCAATTGCAGCATAACATAATCGACCCCCTTCAGTTACCACAAAAAGTAATTGCGAAAGACAAAAAAGAGTTTATTCCCCCTTACGCAGTGAAACAACAACTGCAAAAAATCACCCATGACAGCAAAACTCCATCCTTAATTAAATATCTCGCTCGTCAGCTATATATTTTTGCTCGTCACCTTTGGCAAGCAAGAGCGGTACAATTTATTTCAAGAAAATTAAAGCGTCGTTACTCCTGAGAAATTGCCGCGTGTTATGACTACAGGAGTTGACGAAAACTCCAAGATCGGGAAAAATTGCTCACAACCCCCCAAACTAATTTGGTATTTTTCGCCGCCTATGGCTAATGTTCCCAAAACTAGACTAACTCTCTCGCGATCGCGCCGTAATTTAGAAATACTGCAAGTTTTTGTCCAGCGCAACCTGAAATCTCGCTATCGAGGTTCTTATTTAGGTGTTTATTGGTCGCTTTTAAATCCTTTGTTGATGACGGGTATCTATACCGCAATTTTTGGTGCAGTCTTTGCCGAATATTACGATAACTCGATTATCAACTATATCCTGGCAGCTTTTACTGGTTTGTCAGTAATTCATTTTTATTCTGGTTCCACTTCCCAAGCCTTGCGTAGTGTTGTTACTAACGGTACGATTCTCAATAAAATCTCTCTCCCTGTCAGTATTTTACCTGCTTCGGCGATCGCTGCAAATCTCTTTCAATTCTCTATTGGCACTTTTCCTCTCCTCGCAATTATGGCATTGTTGATTTCAGGAAATATCCTCAACTCGATTGCCTTAATTTTACCCGTTGCCGCTTTAGCTTTTCTCTGTACTGGAGTGGGATTTATCCTCGCTGGATTATATGTCTTTTTCCGCGACTTACCCTACTTTTACCAATTAGTAGTATATGCCCTCCGGATTGGGACTCCAGTTTTTTATCCTTCGGAAATTGTCCCAGAAAAAGTGAGAAATGTTATAGAATTAAACCCACTAGCCGCGATTATTGAAAGCGTCCGTCAAATCACTTTATCTGGCGATCTCCCCGATTTAAAATTAATTTGGGGCGCACTTTTAAGCAGTATGCTGGTTGCCGTTCTCGGATGGATCTGTTTTCAATTGCAACGAGATCAATTTATGGATTTACTATAGATAGATGGAAGTAATTTCTCTCGATAATATTTCCCTTTGGCGACGAACCCAAGAAGAATTTTCCTATGATATCAAAACGACAATCTTGGCTTTGTTAGAAGGAAAACACCGTCAGCCAGTTAAGAAAAAAACTTTAGATAATATCAGTTTAGTCATCGAAGCTGGCGAAAAAGTAGGCATAATTGGCGCTAATGGTTCCGGAAAGTCTACTTTGATGAAAATCATTTGCCAAATTCTCAAGCCGACAACGGGTAAAGTTAGAGTCAGGGGGCAAATTGCTCCTTTGATTGAGTTAGGTGCAGGTTTTGTCTCGGATCTTTCAGTAATCGACAATATCGTTTTTTATGGTATTTTATTAGGTTTTTCTCGTCAAGAAATGAAAAATAGATTGAATTCTATTTTGCAGTTCGCTGAATTAGAAGAATATGCTTATGTTCCGGTGAAGGCGCTTTCTTCAGGGATGAAGTCTCGTCTGGGATTTGCGATCGCTACTGATGTCCAACCTGATATCCTGATTCTTGATGAAGTTTTTTCTGTTGGTGATGCTAAGTTCAAGAAAAAATGTAACCATCGCATGGAAAAACTGTGGGATAAAAGCGGAACTATTTTAATGGTATCTCACGATTTAAATCATATTAAATCTGCCTGCGAAAGAGTGATTTGGTTGGAAAAGGGGCAGCTTAAATTTTCGGGAGATCCTCAAGAAGCGATTGAGTTTTACTTAACTTATGCTGATGCTAAAGAGGAACCTAAAGATAATCTCAATAACAATGGTAAAATGGTGGCAAATCAAACATTGTAAGCAAATCTTCTTGGCGCTCAATATTGCTTATTAAAGTTCTAGTTTTGGTAGTAATTAATTTTCTCACGGTTAACTATTACTCGACATCTTTGATTGCGAAATTACTGCAATCTATTCCTTGTGAACAGGATTTTGAGTATCGAGTTGCGATCGTGAATAACTCTCCTGACGATCGCAGTATTGAACAATTCCAGACAGATCGAGTTAAAATTTTAACACCTTCAACAAATTTGGGTTTCGGTGGTGGCTGCAATTTCGGTTTACAATGGATTCGCGATCGCGCACCTGAGAGTATTGTTTGGATTATTAATCCCGATGCTTATCTCAACCAAGTTTCTCTAGCACAAATTAGCAATTTTTTCAACCAAAATCCCGAAGTTTCTCTACTGGGTACAACCATCTACACTCCCGACAGTAAAATTTGGTTCGGCGGCGGAATTTTTCTCCCACAACGAGGCGCTATTTTAGCCGTAGATTTGCTCGCAGAAAATCCCAATCTTGACTATGTAACCTGCGACTGGGTAAGCGGTTGTAGCTTTTTAATTAATTTACAGAACTTTCTCGAATTGCCTCAATTTGACCCTAATTATTTTCTTTATTACGAAGACTTTGACTTCTGCTGGCGCTACAAAAACCAAGGTCATCTTGTCGCCGTTACGCAGCAAATATCCGTAATTCACGAACCTTCATCAATTACAAATCGAAACATCACCAAAAAGCTCACTTACAGCACCATTGGTTATTTACTAGCTTTAAGCAAATATAGCAACAAAACTATCTTTATTTTCCGTTACCTGCGCTTACTATTATTCGCATTAATTTTACTACCATTAAAGCCCCAAGCAGCAATAGGGAAACTTACTGGAGTAGCTAATTACTTTAGCTTACAGCAAAAGAGGGCGCGTTCAAAACACACCCTCGGCAATTCAGTTTCAGATTCCAGCCCTAAGTAAGCTAAAATCAGCTTTAACGAACTTCTTTGCGCTTATCAACAATAACTACTTCAGCCTCACCATCACCTGTGAGATCGTGAGTTTTAACGTCTTTAGTAACAACTTCTTCATGGGTTTCCATGCGTTTGACATTAGTTGTCGGTGTTGCTGTTGCAGTTGTAGAAGTAGTATCTACGCGATGTTGAGAAGCATCAAAAATATCAAAATCTTCAACGTGGCGCTTCCGCATCAAATCTCGCACACGATTGATATCGTTATCAGTACCGCTAACCATGATTAAATAATCACCAGCTTTCACACGATCTTCGTAGATTTTCGCCTTTTCTTCCGGAATACCCAAACCAACTAAGGCTCCGATAATACCACCACTAGCAGCACCAATTCCGGCTCCGGCTAAAGTAGAAGCTAAGGCAGAAATTTCGGCTCCTGCGGCTAGTATTGGACCAATTCCAGGAATAGCTAATAAGCCAACACCGACGAGGAAACCACCAATACCACCGAGGACAGTACCAGTAGTAGCACCAATTCCGGCTCCTTCTTTGGCTTCGTTACCATGTGTTTCGGTAATCTCTTTGGAACCCTCGACATCTTCGAGATTACGCGCCAAAATCGAAACTCTCTCCATGTCAAAGCCAGCGCCTTTGATATCCCGGATGACATCTTCAATATCACTGCGCTTTTTGAAGACACCAACTGCGCGTTTGTAGGAACCTGTTTGGGGAACAGTTCTTACTTGTTCTTCTCTGATTTCTCTTTCTCTAACCATTATGTGCTTAAATTGAATTCAACAAGTTTGGGGGTTACTAAGTTTTTTGATTAAGAAACTTAGTGAAAAAAAACTTTCGGTTGTGGCGGGAAAATTACTTATTATCGACCGCAGAAGGAAAGACATCTTCTGCCACAATTACTGGTCTATTCGTGTATCGAGATTCAAACTCGGTAATGTCTTCCTGAGTCCAACCTAGTTCAGCCGCTTCTTGTTCGAGGAGTTTGGCATCAAATTTGCGGGCTACTCCGGTGACGGTAACTCGTTCGCCTTCTTGAATCGGGCTATTTTCAGCTTTGAGATTGCGGCTAATACCAATGACGAGGACTCCGTAATCGTCTATCCACGTATCTTCAAACAGAGCAAAGGAGTTAGGGGAGTCAAGTTCTCTAACTTCTCCTTCCACAGCAATTGTTTTGTCGAAATAATCGTTTGGAAGTGCGGCTAAGTTTTCGGGAGTAGGAGCAAGTGCTAATGAATCAGCGATAATAGCGGGTTTCTGCTCGTAGTCTACATATAGTTCGTCTTCTAAGTCTAGACCGTATTGCTTTTCTACGTCAGCAATGACAAGTTCGGCGGCTTCACCTGTAACTTGTATGGGAACGTCGCTTGTGGGAACTACGAAGTCGGCACCAGTGTTGTTGATGACGAGGATATCTTCGCCAGCATCGCTTTGCAGCACAAAGCCAGTGCTACCAACTGTTTCTTCTACTTGACTGCGGATGGTGATTTGTTTGCCGATGAGATCGCCGTTACCTTCTTCTCCTATTTCGGAAACATCTTCGGTGGTGGCGTTATCTCGACCTTCTCGAATTTCTTCGTTGTTGTTACAAGCTGGTAAAAGTAAGGTTGTTAAACTGAGCGCGATCGCGCCTAAACTCGTCCCTGTTTTTTTGACTAGGGATCTCTGTGTATAATTTCGATTTAGCATTACTATTTAATTCTGTTGACAAACTCTCTAATCTACATTTAATGTTTAAGATTCAACAAGTTGACACTTGAGAGTGCCGCTCGTCTCAATTAAATGTATGGAAAAAAAATATTTTTTACTCTATTCCTAGATTATCTTTCTCGATTATTTCTTTAATCCACCATCGGAGGTAATTTGATTCTCTATCGAATTATAGATTGCTGGATAAAAAGAGAGATAAGTGTCCTGGTTGTGGACAGGTTAATCATTAGTAAGCTAGATTAATTTTCGATAATTAAAGCTTTAGTTAAAATACAGCGATGAAGAGACAATTAAGACAATATTTGTTTTTTTATATTTGGCTGATATTCCCGCCAAGTATTTATTTGAGCGGATTTGAGAGCGTAAATGAAAAAACTATTTTTTGTGGTTAATGCCTGCACTAAACTTGAGAAAAAAGTAAATTTGCGCTTTTTGTGGTGGATATTTAACAATTGTGAAATGCGGGAGAATTTGGAGAAGATTTTAAATGGATAATCTTGTGTGCAGGAACTGGAGTGGCTTAGTTAAATTTAGTGAGCTTGAGATTAGTATTGAGGAGGTTTTTTTCGAGAAGCTCAAAAACATTGAGGATGAATTCCGCCTTGGCGACAAATAAAGTCAATTTGTTGAGAGTCGAGGTTTTTCACTTGGGCAAAATTAACACCTTTTATTTTGGCGGTAGAGTTGGCGATGGGTGCGGCTTGTAAAAATTGTTCGGAATTGGTTTCGCGGCGCGTGAAAAAGCTAACTCCTTGAAAATTAGCCCCGGCGAGGTTGGCTCCGCGCAAATCGGTGGCGCTAAGATTGGCGTAGCGGAGGCTAGCATTTTCTAAGTGACTATTACTAAGGTTTGCACCTTTGAGTGTGGCGAAACTCAAATCTGCTTGGTTAAGATGAGCGTGATGAAAATTGGCAGCAGTGAGGTTTGCTCTTTCCCAGTTGGAAGCGGTTAAGTTAGCGCCTTCAAATTGGCTGTCAACGGCGCTAACTTGTCCAAAATGAGCTTGTTGGAGATCGGCGGCGGAAAAGTCGGTTTCGGCTAAATCTGCGCCTGTGAAACTGGCGTTTTCTAAGATAGCTTGCTGTAAATTGGCACCGAGAAGAGAAGCGCTGCTAAAATTGGCGGCGATCGCGCGAACGCTACTCAAGTCTGCTCGTCTTAAATTGGCTCTGAGTAAGCTACTACGATTGAGCAGAACGTTTCTTAAGTCTGCACCTGCCAGATTTGCCCTCGTTAAGTCTGCACCGCTTAAATCGGCTAATTCGTCGTCAAAGGTTCCCCAACGTTTGTCTGCTCCGACTCCGTAGAAACGGCTTTCTTGAAAACTAGCTTGAGTTAAATTTGCACCGCGAAAGTTAATTCCGGAAAGGTCGCTTTGGTCTAAAATTAAGCTGAATTTGGCTGCACCAAGGTTGAGCGTACCGAGATGAGTTTTACTTAAATTGGCTGCGGTACTTACTTGATTATCGAGGGCTAAGAGTTTGGCGATCGCTTTTTGGGTGGCTACAAGTCTGAAAGCGGTGGTTTCTTGTTCGGCTTCTGTCCCTTGCTTTTGCAAGACTTCTAAGTCTTTGTTTAAAGATTGATTTAAACGTTGTAAGGAAGGTAAGGCAGAATTACCAATACTGACTAAAGCTTGTTGGATGGTTTCAATTAAAAAGGGATTGTCTTCTTGAGCGAGTAAGTCTACTAATAAGGGAGCCGCACGAGAGTCTTCGAGTCTGGCGAGTGCTAAAATTGCTCCTTGGCGTTGGTCGGTTTCGTAGCTGGGGGTAGAACTTAATTGTCTGACGAGGGCGAGAAATAATTTATCTTTTTGTTCGTTGAATTCCCGTTGATTGGCTTGAGTTTGAATATAGATTTGTGTCCCGACAAAGGTGCCTAATACAGAAGCCATTGCACTCAGGGCGACAATTAATAAGGTAGTTCCTGGATGTTGGCGCATCCACCGCCACAAGTGCAGTTTCGGTGCTTCGGTTTCGCTGGTAGTTAAAACAATCGTGGTGACTTTTTCTTGAGGTGAGGAAGTTGTTTCGGCTGCGTCAAAGTTGTCTGCCTCGGTGTCGTCATCAAAGTTAGTTTGATTGGTTTGAACTTCGACGATGCTAATCGGGCGAGTATGAGGAAAGTTACGTTTTGGCTGTTGAGCAAAACCAGGTACTTTCCCAAAAGCATCAATGACGAAGGTTCCGGCGAGGCGATCGTGTAAACTACGCAGTTGGGAGCTAAATAAAAGTGTGGCGGTTTCGCTGATGACAAAAATGCCACTTAGTCCGAGTAAAATTCCTAAGTTAGGAAATACGCCTGCGTATCGCCAAATTAGATAAGCAATTCCGAGGGGCAATCCCCAACGTCCGACGATTTCACGAAATCCGGCGCGAATTAATCCGGGAGAAGTCCCTTGAATTGTGACGACACGGATGTTTAACCAATTTTTGGGTGTGGTTTGACCTGTGGTTCCGAGTAAGTAAAGTTGCCAGGTGATGACTACTGCCGGGGTAATTAAGGCTCCCCACCAAAATAAGTTGGTTAAAGGAGGTACTTGTTGCTGATTTTCTGGGCGACGGGGTAAGGCGAGAGTTTTGGCGATCGCGGCTTCGGCGCTGGCTAAAACTGGATTCAGGGGAACTAATTCTGCGGGCGAGCCTGAGTGAATGTATAAACCGATTCCATAGGGAATTAAGCCACTGGCGATCGCCATTGAGACTTCTACTGCTGCGGCTACTCCGCGACGCAATAGCAGCGAGGCTATTTGCAGACGCGGCGTTGAACGATTCTGTTGACTTTTTTGGGGTTTTATGGTATTGCTAGCCATACTCAGAATTAACACCGCGATCGCGTTTTTGACTTTACTCTGGAGATTGAGGAGCGATGAAGAACTTGTAGAGAAGGTACAGCACTACTCCTAAAATAGCAAGACTGATTAACGAAGCTACAAGTTGTAAAACTGTTCTTAGCAGCGAAAAACCGACAATAGCGGCAATGGCAACTACTGCTACTTTACCAGCAGTAGGAAGACTGGCAAACCAATTTTGCAATTTGGCGATCGCGTCGCTGAAGTCAGCAGAGGTTTCGCTCTGAGTTTGTAAAGGTTTCCCTGGTTCAGAGTTATAACTTGTTGGAGAAGAGTAATCTTGATTTACTTCTTTTTCTAATTCTTGCAGTTTTTGTTGCCAATTTTGATTTTCTTGACTATTCATTTTCTTCGTAAAATATTAAAAACAATTGCGATCTTAGCGAGTTAAATTGAAAAATTACAGTAAGGATAGCTGAAAAAATAATTAAACTGTAACTTGCTCAACTGACAAGGACAGTTGCATAAGAGTAACATACTCGATCTGAATCCAGTTGACAATTTGAGAAAGTGGTTTTGTAGATCAAATCACCTGAGTGCGAGGTAAGCAAATGAAAAAAATTTTTAGGCAATTGATTCGACAAACATTTGTTCCCGTAGCTCTAGTAACAACATTCTTGATTGCAGGTACAGCTTCGGGAAAAGCTCAACCAACAATCCAAGTTAGAAACCAATCTAATTTCACTCCGATTAGTAGTCCCGGTCAATCTGGAGGTTCAGTAGATAGTAAAAACTGTGGTTTTGTTGCCCAATCGCCAAACCAAGTTTTAAATGTTACTGAACGCATTGACTACTTGCGCGTGAAAGTAGAAGCTACAGGTGGGGAACCAACTTTATTGGTAGACGGTCCTGATGGTCGCTTCTGTGTCTTAGCTGACGGAATTTCTGGAGATAGTCCAGAGATTTCGGGAGTTTGGCTTCCAGGGAGATACTCGGTTTACGTTGGCGATCGCTCTGGTTCTCAACACGAATATACTCTTTATGTCTCCCAACAAGTTAATAACTGAGGACAAACTTTAATCTTCTAATTGCCTCGGTGCAACTTCTACCGCTTCGACATCAATTGTCCCTGGTGGAGTTAGGCGCAAAAACTGACCCTGTTCTACTTTTAGCGCCTCTCCGCAGTTGGGGCAACTACATTGAGTGCGATTAAAACCTGTAAATTCGTAGTTACATACTGGACATTGGTCTTCGACTAAATTACGCTTGACCCAGAAACGAAAGCCATACCAGGCGATCGGGGGTAGGAGCAAAAGTAAGGCAACGACAATCAGAAAACCATTTACTACCCAGCCTAAGCCTACCGACCCCAGCAGTAAAGCGATCGCCAAGATAGTTAGCCAACAGCCGATACCCGATCCATTAATTTGTCTCAATTTGTCAAAATTTTGATTCACCCACAGCCTCCTCAATAAACTCTAGTTATTTCCATCCTAATTCAGATTTGAGGGAAAGCCTGTCTAGATCGAGAAGCGATCGCCCGATCTGACGGTGGTGCTAACTACTAATCGCTGAAATTCTTCTTTAACGCTAACAACTGGGCGTACAACTCTCCACAATATCGCTCTGCTTGAGTTGCTAAAAATTCTTCAGCTAAAACTAATTGGGGAATTGGGCGATCGCTTCCCGACGCACTCACGTGAGATTTTTGAACTGCTAAAGTTTCCGCCGGAATTCCGATAAATCGAGCAATCCGAGCTACTGATTGCGGAATTTCTGCCGTTTTAACTATTAATAAATTTTCCCGATTTACTGTTGACAAAACTCTTTGATTGTGTTGTGTCCAATACTTAAAATAATTAGCAGTTGGATAAACCCCATAATCACGTAAAAACCTTTCTTCTGGCTCATAATCCATCGCCTCGTTTCCATAGCGAAACTTTTCTAAATCTCGCCAAAGCTTACCTTCCGTACCTAAATTTTTGTTGATTTCTGACTTTAACCAGCTTACTGGCTCTCGTACAGTCAAAATAAATTTAGCTTCAGGAAAAGTCGTTGCTAATTCTGCAACTAAAAAATTAAGCGGATGAGAAGCTTCTACTTCCAGCCATAACTTAAAATCTCTACTTAATAACCACTGAGAAATCTCTTGAAAACTAATTTCACTTAAATGCTTTTTGCTTAAAATAGAATAAAGCTGCGGCAAATATGGTTCGTGCCAAGAACGATAATTTTCTGCAAACAAAGCATGAATTGAATGAGTACCGCTACGGGGAGTTCCCACACAAAATAGCTGAAATCTTCGTGATGGTTGAATTTTTCGATATAATCGCCAACTTAAGTTAGAGATAGGATCATTTTTAACTTGCAGTTGATGTTTAAAATTCTTGAGCATAAACTCGAATCAAATTTGAGCTTCTTTAATTATATTTTTCTTCCTCAATCAATAATTTATGAAGACGCTTTTGTAATGCTTCTTTACCAAATTCAGCTAAAGCTTGTTCTCGTAACCACTCACCATCACAACGTTGAGATCCACCTTGAAGAATTTCAATTATCGCTATAGCTACAGCATCAGGATCTCGATGGGGAACCCGCCAACCTAAACGCCCATCTTGTAAAGGATCTGCCGAACCGTCAGCATCACCAGAAAGCACAGGTTTTCCACAAGCCATTGCTTCGAGATAAACAATGCCAAAACCTTCTTGAGAAGGCATAATATAAGCATCAGCAATTCGATAATGGGCGACTAATTCTTCCGAAGCAACAAAACCTGCAAAAACAACTTTTTCGGCTACACCTAAATCTTTCGCCAACTGAGCTAAACGAGGTTGGTCATCCCCCCGTCCAATTACTAAATATTTTACTTCGGGAAAGACTGTTAAAATCTTGGGTAAAGCACGAATTGTGACATCTACTCCTTTATAAATATCTCCTGACCATAATCTGGCTACAGTCATTAAAACTTGAGCATTAGCTAAGTTATATTTAGTAATTAATTGCTCAGATTTTTCTCCAGGAGTAAATTGAGTTCCATCAACTACACAAGGTAGCAACTGTACTTTTTGCGGGTTAATTTTATTCGCGGCACAAAGGCGATCTTGACTGTAACGGCTAATCGTCCAAATTGCGGCTGCTTGTGCTAAAGCTTGTTGTTTTTTCGGCGGTAAGGTTTCCCACACTTCTTTGCCGTAAGTTAAGACTGTATAAGGAATTCTTAGCGGTTGACAAAGTTTTTGAATCAAGGAAGCTAAATTAATATGACCACAGTAAACATGACTAGGGCGCTGAGTGAGTAAACAAGAAAGTAACGCTATTGCGAGACGCAAACGACCTAACCAAGGTGGTAAAGTTTTCAAATAATGAAATTTAAAGTTTTTACTCTCGAAGGGGTTTTTACATCCAGGTTCGTCTCGTAATAAGAATACTTCCGCCGTGTAGTTATTAGCTGCGGTTTTCTTGCTTTCTGCTTGAGAAATGAGTTCTTGATAAGCTTGAAAAACGTCTTTGATGTAAGATTGAATTCCCCCTTCCAAAGAAAAAATTTCTAAAAAGACAAAGACACGCTCGGTTTTCCTCTCCAAAATAATTAGCTCCTTTTCAAGATTTAGGGAATTTTCCGAAAAAACAAATTTAAGGATGTTTAAAAATTTTCTGCTTGCAAATTCTCTAAGTCTTTTGTCACCATTTTTTGAATTAAAGCGGCAAAACTGACTTGCGGTTCCCAACCAAGATTAGTTTTTGCTTTGGTGGGATTTGCTACCAGTTGAAAATGTTCGTCTGGTCGGAAAAACTTAGGATTGACTTGTACATATTCTTCCCAATTTAAATCTACACATTGAAAAGCTGTAGCAACTAATTCTCGGACGGTATGTAACTTACCAGTACCGATGACATAATCTTCGGGTTCGTCGGCTTGTAACATTCGCCACATGGCTTCGACATGATCGCCAGCATATCCCCAATCTCTTTTTGCATCGAGGTTGCCCATTTCCAGGCGATCGCTTAATCCTAATTTAATTTTAGCGGCAGTTAAGGTAACTTTGCGGGTAACAAACGAAGGTGGACGACGAGGTGATTCGTGATTGTAGAGAATACCGCTACAGGCGAATAAATTGTAGCGAGATCGGTGATGTACCATTGTCCAATGGGCGTGGAGTTTTGCCGCCGCATAGGGATTTTTGGGGCGAAAGGGTGTATTTTCGTCTTGGGGATCTCGATCGACGTTACCGAACATTTCTGAGCTACTAGCTTGATAAAATCGGGTGGGAATGCCAACTTCCCTCACTGCGTCTAGTAAGCGTGTCGCTGTACCTGTAACTAAATCTAAGGTTCCGAGGGGATCTTGCCAAGAATCGGGAACAAAACTAGGTGCGGCGAGGTTATAAATTTCATCAGGATGTAGTTGGGTGACGACTGCTAATAAAGCTTTGCTGTCAGTTAGTTCGACTGGACAAACTTTGATTTGGTTAGCAAGTTCGCCAAGTTTGGCGATACTTCCTTGGCGTTGTGGGGGAATTAATCCCACAACTTGATAACCTTTTTTGCAGAGTAAGTTGCTCAGATAATAACCATCTTGACCAGTAATACCTGTAATCAGCGCTGTTTTTGCCATTGGGTGACTCTGGGTTGTGTTATTTGCGGAAGTTAGTTCTGATCTGTTCTAACTTAAACTAACCCAATCGGACAAAAATTAGCGCCTGCGATCGCTAGTTTCGGTAATACCGCAGCACTACTTCTAAACTAGCTTCGCAGGCGTTTTTGCTACTATATACGGATTTGATTAGAACAAACCTAGGGTTAAGGATTCGTCAATGGGCATAGTCGCACCAATTCCTAACCAAATTGTTACCACAGTACCAAACAAGAAGACGGCGGTTGCTACTGGACGACGGAAAGGGTTTTGGAATTTGTTGACGTTCTCGATGAAGGGAATCAACATTAAACCGAGAGGAATGGCTGCTTGAGAACCAATTCCTATGAGTTTGTTGGGAACTACGCGCAGAATTTGGAATACGGGATACAAGTACCATTCAGGTAAAATTTCTAATGGTGTTGCAAAAGGATCTGCGGGTTCCCCAACCATTGCGGGGTCGAGTACGGCTAAACCAACGCATAAGGCGATCGTTCCCATAATTACTACGGGAAAGACATAAAGTAGGTCGTTAGGCCAAGCGGGTTCGCCATAGTAGTTATGACCCATACCCTTAGCAAGTTTGGCACGTAACTTAGGATCTGTTAGATCCGGCTTTTTTAATGTAGACATTGTTGATTTTTTCTCCTTTTTGCTTGGAATCAGCAGGCTTGGGGATTGGGGACTGGGTATTGGGAAATGGGGACTGGGGACTGGTAATTCACCTTACCCATTAGCTCCCGATCTCCTCACCCCATCATCTCCTCGTCCTCTCATTTACAATGGACCGGAAATCCCTTGTTTGCGAATCATTAAGAAGTGCAGCAACATGAATACTGCAATTAGCCAAGGCAAAACAAAGGTGTGTAAGCTGTAGAAGCGAGTTAATGTTGGTTGTCCAACGCTGGCGCTACCACGCATTAATTCTACTAACTGGTCGCCGACTACAGGAATTGCGGCTGGAATACCGGAAACGATTTTCACAGCCCAGTAACCAACTTGATCCCAAGGTAGTGAGTAGCCTGTTACACCGAAGGAAACGGTGATGACGGCAAGGACTACGCCTGTTACCCAAGTTAATTCGCGAGGCTTTTTGAAGCCGCCTGTCAGGTAGACTCGGAAAACGTGCAGGATCATCATTAAGACCATCATGCTCGCAGACCAACGATGGACTGAACGAATTAACCAACCGAAGTTAACTTCGTTCATGATGTATTGTACCGAGGAGAAGGCTTCGGTTACGGTTGGTCTGTAGTAGAAGGTCATTGCAAATCCAGTTGCAAACTGGATTATGAAGCAAGTTAACGTTATTCCGCCCAAGCAGTAAAAGATGTTAACGTGGGGCGGGACGTATTTGCTGGTGATGTCTTCAGAAATCGCCTCGATCTCTAGGCGTTCTTCAAACCACTGATAAGGTTTTGATTCGGTAATTTGCTTTGAAAACATAAATTGAGGCTTCTGTTCCAAAAATTATTTTTGTTTTTACGGAAGGCGATCGCCTTTCTGGGCGCTAGGCTAAAGCCTCATCGCTAGTCTCTTCCTCAGATTTGCCTTTGGTTGGAGGGCGATCGCGCCTTTAGTATCATAGCTAGTTGAGGTTGTCTTTGGTCTAGTGTTGCTTGCTTGTGAGTAATCTTTTTTTACTGCTCACTCGCAACTCGGACTGCTGACGGTTAGATTAAGCCTCTACAAAAAATGTAACATAGCTTCTCAGATTGAGGTTGATTTTTTCTCGCTGGCTTGGGGCTGGGGTGAGTTGACTTATGCCCTTGTGTGTGCATCTCTCAGCATTTTTGGCTCTGAAGCTGGGCTGAGAATTTTTTGCTGAAATTTGTTTAACATTTAATTAAGTATCGTTCATTTAACATTTAAATAGACAAATCTGAAGTTTAGTAAATATTTTGACAATAATTGTCTCATGGCAAAACGAGCTTTTTCGATCTGTGTAGCGATCGCGATTTCGGTGCTTTTCTCTTTTCTGGCTTGGTCGTCTGATGCGGCTGCTTATAGCGAAAACGAAAGAATATTACTACAGTCTTGGCGAATTGTCAATCAAGCATATATAGATGAAACTTTTAATCATCAAAATTGGTGGTTTGTCCGCCAAAATTATCTGAAAAAACCGCTTCAAAAGCGTGAAGATACTTATACAGCAATTGAGGAAATGCTGGCAAGTTTGGACGATCCTTTTACCAGATTGCTTCGACCAGAACAGTATCGTAGTTTACAAGTATCGACTTCGGGTGAATTGTCTGGTGTCGGTTTACAAATTGATCTTGACCCAGAAACAGGAGAATTAGAGGTAGTCGCACCAATTGCAGGATCTCCGGCTGAAGAAGCGGGAATTGCACCGCGCGATCGCATTTTGGCAATTGATGGTTTCAAGACTGCTAATCTGACGTTAGATGAAGCAGCTTTGCGGATGCGTGGCGAAATTGGGACAAAAGTTACTTTAACGGTAAAATCGCCCGGAAAAGATAACTTACATGATGTGGAAATTATCCGCGATCGCATTTCCCTCAATTCAGTTTACGCTCAACTCGACACCAAAAGTGGTACGATTCCTATAGGTTACTTACGTTTGTCTCAGTTTAGCGCGAATTCGACCGCCGAAATGAAACAGGCGATCGCGGATTTGGCAGCCCAAGGTGCAGCAGCTTATATTCTCGATTTACGCAGTAATCCCGGTGGTTTATTAACCGCAGGAATTGACATTGCTCGCCTGTGGTTGAATAATGCTACAGTTGTTTATACCGTAAATCGTCAAGGAATGTTAGGCAGTTTTGATGCTAGCTATGGTGCGATCGCAGACGATCCTTTAATCGTTTTAGTTAACCAAGGAACAGCTAGCGCTAGCGAAATTTTAGCAGGTGCTTTACAAGATAACCACAGAGCGCAACTTGTCGGCGAAAAAACTTTTGGTAAAGGTTTAATTCAATCTTTATTTGAATTGCCCGACGGTTCTGGTTTAGCTGTTACAGTGGCTAAATACGAAACTCCTCAACATAAAGATATTCACAAACTCGGTATTACTCCCGACTATCCCGTCGCTCAAGATCCGATTACCTTAAAACAAGCTACCACTGAATTAGATCTACAGTATCAAGCCGCAGTTAAGTTGTTAAATCCTCAGCCAGTAGTGGCTGATGCAGCTTAATCAGACAACTCTTCCTGGTTATCCCCGCATCTTAGCTTCGAGGAAACCCTCGCTGTAACTCTCTTGGGTGACTGGGGAAAAACTTAAGTGCGATTTCGCGACCTTTTTTCTCAGAAAAGCTCGTCAATCTAAATAATATCAGGGGCAACAACAACCAGATTGCCCCGAAAGTAATTTCTTATTTTTGCTAGAGACTCCACTCGCTTTCTCATCTTTCTTGTCGTCGCGAAGGCAAGGGAAAGTAACTCAAATTCCCATTCCGTAAGCTTTAGAGCCTCTTTCTGTAATCTGAGTCATTTATTTCTCTATGTAACAATTCGACGATTTTGTTAATAAATGTTGAATTAGCTTTTTGCCATTGCTAGATTGTGATAGTCAACAAATTCGTTGAATAATCATTCCCTGGAGGAACAACTATGACTATCACATTAATTGCCGTATTAGCTTTAGGCTGGCTTCTAGCAGCTACCCTAGGAACTTGGGCATACTATGCTAATGAACCATTTACCTTTAATCGTTCAGGAGGCGAAACTGACGAAGGATAGGAAATCTAACTAGATAGTTCGAGAACCAAACTCAAGTGGCTGCGTTGTTGTTTAAGGGACATTGGCGCGGTCACTTGAAGTATTTTTAGCTAACTCCTACCGAGAGCGAAAATAAATTTCTGAACTCGTGCAGTTTCACCGTTTGCCCTTGATTTTCAGATTATCTCATGTTTGAGCCGAGATTTCAAGGTGTTTTCGGCGGAACTTGTTAAATTTGGTAAAGAGTGAGGCGATCGCCAAAAATCTAGCTTCAAAAAGAAAAATGCACAACCGGAGATTGAGCGAATTATAGTTAAGTTGAGTAGCGAGATCCGTTTATGGCACTGGCGCAATTACGCCTCTTGCCAAACTTGGCTACCAAAGGAGAAACTTGATTGTTAACGCCATTAATTTATCTCGGTAAGATGCAGCCAGCTTTTTTTGTTGGCTCTGTATTCGTTAATGCGCCCATTACTGACCCAGTAGCAGTTTTTTTGTTAATTTTAGCGATAATGTTAGTTGCGCCGCTACTGTTTGAGCGAGTGCAGCTTCCGGGGATTGTCGGTTTAATTATTGCCGGGGCGCTGGTGGGACCGAATTTTCTCGGTTTATTAGAGCGAGATAGTACCATTGTGCTATTAGGTACAGTGGGGTTACTATTTTTAATGTTTATGGCTGGGTTAGAAACTAGCCTCGATGACCTCAAATTAAATGCGAACAAAGCAATTATTTTCGGATTAGCAACATTTACTTTGCCAATGATCTTAGGTACTGTGGCAATGTTAATCCTAGGATACAGCATTTTAGCTTCAATTTTAGTTGCTTCTTGCTTTGCTTCTCACACGCTTTTAGCATTACCAGTCCTCGCCAAACTGGGGATTATGCGTAGTCAATCTGTCACCGCAACTTTAGGTGGGACTTTAATTACTAATGTCCTCGCTTTGTTAGTTTTGGCAGTAGTAGTAAAAGCCCATGCTGGGGACTTAACTTTAAGTTTTTGGTTATTTATTATCCCCGCTCTAACTATTTATACATTTGCCACTTTATGGGGAGTTCCTAAAATTGGGCGCTGGTTTTTTCGCCGTTTTGGACATGACGAAAGTGCCGAATTTATCTTTGTTCTCGCAACTTTGTTTGTCGTTTCTTACGTTGCTGGCTTAATTGAAATTGAGCCGATTATTGGCGCATTTTTAGCGGGAATTGCCATTACCCAACTAATTCCGCAACTAAGTCCGTTAATGAATCGGATTGAGTTTATTGGTAATACTTTATTTGTGCCATTTTTCCTGATTTCGGTAGGAATGTTAATCGATCCGTTAATCTTAGTAAAAGAACCGAAATCACTTTTAGTTGCCGGGGTAATGATCGTCGCGGAAGTTGTTAGTAAATTTTTTGCTGCTTGGTTGCCAGGAAAATATTTTCGCTTTCGTTTTCCGAGTATAATGGTAATGTTTGGTTTGTCTGTAGCCCAAGCAGCTTCAACCTTAGCCGCGATTACCGTTGCTTACGAAATTGAATTAGTCGATCGCTTGACAGTTAATGGCATTATTGCCATGATTTTAGTTACTTGTATTGCTTCTCCTTGGATTACGCAACAGTGGGGGAAAAAAGTTAAGCCCCAAGAAGCAACAACTGTGGAAGAACAAGATACTATTCAACCATTAGCTAGGAGAGTTTTAGTACCTGTTGCTAACCCAAATACCGAAGATAATTTACTCCAATTAGCTTTAATTTTGGCAAAAACCAGTAAAGGAACATTGTTACCTTTGCACGTAATTTCTGATAAACTGGGGAAAGTAACAGCAGAAGCGAGAATACTGCAACAACAATTACTAGCAGCCGCCGAAGCGATCGCTCATGCCGCAGTTACACAAGTTGAAGCCATTGGCAGAGTTGACGACGCGATCGACAAAGGAATTTTGCGTAGCGCTACTGAACATAATGCTAGCTTAATTATCTGTGGCTGGAAAGGATATTCTACAACTCGCGAAAACTTTTTTGGCAGCGTCCTGGATAATGTGATTAGAGGTGCTAACGTACCAGTCTTAATCAGTCGCTTTCCTCAACCAATTAAGAATACCAAACGAGTTTTGTTAGCCGCAGTCGATACCGAAATTGCTTCACCGATTTTCCAGCAAACCGTTACCTTAGCCAAAAATACCGCAACTGCACTCAAAGCTAATATTCAGCTAGTTGTCGTTGTCACTGATGCAGCCAACTTCAAATTTGAGCCTGAAGCCGTCGGATTAAGCCCAGAAACGACAATTATGCAAGTTAGAGGCAATTTTGTCAAAAAAGTCTCTCGAATGCTGCAAATCGACGATTTACTGATATTAACGGCAATTACCTATCCTCATTATCTCCCGATGCCCGCCATTGGAATTGAGCCAGAGGCGATCGCGCGGACAAACCCTGAAAATTCCATGATTGTCATTCACTTTCCTGGTTAAATTTAGCTCAAATTGCATCCAGACCTAGTGTTCTTTCCCTTAAATAGCCAAATTTTAGTCTATAGAAGCACTTCTAGGGCTTGGCGAGGACTCAGAATTGGAATACCTTCTACCTGCTTGAGAGTCAGCAAATCGCGCTTGTCACCTGAAACAATATAGTTTGCCTGACCTGCAATAGCAGTTGCCAAAATTTTATCATCGTCAGGATCGGGCGAGAACTTTACGTCTGGAATATTTTCTACACAAACAGCATCCTGCATTAATGTCGCCAACATGGTTTGTCCTTCTTCTATGCTCAGAAACCGTTGTAATTTAGGATATTGAATCACACGGGCAAATTCATCTGCCTGTGCTTGGGAAGTGAGCAACAAAAATGCACCCTGTCGCCAACCTTCATACAACTGATCTGGTGGCGTATTTTTACTAATTAAAGCAGCAATTAAAACCCCTGTGTCAAGAACAACTCTATTCACGCGCCCAATTCAATGCCTCGTCTACAGTATCTTGTATTTCTTGTTGGTCAAAGGCGAGGTTACGTGCTTTAACTTGTTCTACGGTATCTTCGAGTAAACAGCGATTTACTGCCCGTTCAACATAGATAGAGAGTTCGTCGGCTCTACCCTGCTGTTGTAGAAAAGCGCGTAATCTTTGATCGGTTTGCTCAGAAATATTTAAAGTCCATTGAGTCATTTTCGTATTATGCAAAACTTAATCGAGTAAATGGGGGATAAATAACTTAATAATCTGACACTGCACCTAATGCTTTTAGTGTAGCTTTTTCCGCATCGCTAATACCTTTAACTTCAGTAATATTCATCCCCACATAAGGTTTGTTATCGAGAGTTTTAAAGCACTCACCAGTTTGGAGATCCCAAAGTTTAATTGTCCCATCAAAGCTACCACTAGCCACAAATGTATTATCAGGACTAAAAACTACTGTTCTTACCCAACCGCTATGTCCTCGCAAAGTTTTGATACATTGTTGAGTAGCCACATCCCATAACTTAATAGTTTTGTCAGCACTGCTGCTAGCAATAATTTTACCAACAGGACTAAAAGCCACTGACAAAATATCACTAATATGTCCTCTAAAAGTAACAACACATTCTCCAGTCTCAATATCCCAGATTTTTATAGTTTTGTCATCACTACCACTAGCTACTATTTTACTATCAGGACTAACCGCTATTGAATTTACCCAACTAGCGTGTCCTCTCAAAGTAGTAAGGCATTTTCCAGTATTTATATTCCAAATTTTTATAGTTCTGTCATCGCTACCACTTACTAAGATATTACCATTATTAGTTATGTCTAATGAAGAAATCCAACTTGTATGTCCTCTCAATGTTTTGATACATTCACCACTAAGAATACTCCATAGCTTAATTATGTCGTCGCTAGCACTAGCTAAAATTAAATTGTTGGGAGTAATTGCCACAGATGCTACTCCTTTTGGGTGTTCTTCAAAGGTTTGTAATAATTCTCCTGATTGAAAATCCCAAAGTTTGACAGTTCGGTCTGAACTACTACTAGCAATAACTTTATTATCTGGACTGATAATAACAGATTCTAGCCAACGAGTATGATTTGTAAAAACTCTCCTAAATTTTCCAGTAAAAAGATTCCAAACTTTGATACTTTTTTGTTCGCTAATGCTAACTAAATTATCACTATTGTTACTAATATCCAATTTTCTGATTATACTACCAAATCCGTGTAAGGTTTTTATACGTTCTCCAGTGAGAATATTCCAGAAATTAACTGTACCCTCGTCACTACTACTAACTAAAGTTAAGCGGTCTGGACTTAAAGAGATTGACCTAACAATTTTTAAATCGCCAGCTAACTCTTTAAAAATATCTCCTGTATTTAAGTCCCAAATTTTCACAGTACGATCATAGCTACTACTAATTAAAACATTATTATCAAGATTGATGATAACTGAATTAACTGTATCTGTATGTCCAGTTAGAGTACGAAGACATTCTCCAGTTGAAAAACTCCAAATTTTTATAGTTTTATCATGACCACTACTAGCAATAATTTTATCATCAGCGCTGAGAGTTACAGACCTCACTTTATCACTATGTCCTGATAAAGTTTGCAAACATTCTCCAGTAAAAAACTCCCAAATTTTTATAGTTTTGTCATAGCTACAACTAACAATCATATCATTTTTGCTACTAAAAACTAATTCCAATACTTTATCAGTATGTCCTTCAAATGTATTGAAACATTTTCCGGTTTGTAAATCCCAAAGCTTAATTGTCCGATCGTTACTACAGCTAGCTAGTATTTTGCCATCTAAGCTGATTTTTATTGAATTAACTGTATCTTTATGACCAAGTAAAGTTTGCAAACAATATCCGTTATAAAGATTCCAAACTTTTATAGTTTTGTCAGAACTACAACTAAACAAAGTCTTGCTATCTGGGCTAAAAACTACTCGTTCAACCCAGCCAGTATGACCTTCAAAAACTGAAATTTGTTGGTAGTCGCTGACTCGCCATAATCTTACTTCTCCTTGGCTGTGGGCTGTAGCAAACAGCTTATTATCGGGGCTAAATACTACTGAAAAAACACTACCAACAATTCTGGGGAAAATAGATTTAGCTAGGTTAGCTTGAGTAAAATTAAGATTATGTAAGTTAGCTTGAGTGAAATCAGTACCGAGGATTACAGTACGACTAAAATCTTGATTTTCTAAAGCAGAGGGATGAGTTTTTAATAGTAGCGTAACGGCATTTCCTCCGATATATCCTACCTCGTCTTCTGTTTTACCTTTGGTGGCGGTAATAATTTTTAGTAACCTTTGCTTAGTGGTTTCTTTAGGCTCAAGCATTGGTAAGATTAAATCCAATACTGCTTTAGTCAAGGGTGCTTTACCAAAAGTTTCTCGTAAATTTGCCTCAGATGTAAAATAAGCTAAATCAGCTATTTCCGCAAAATCTGCTGCTAAAATTCCTAACTCAGCCGCAAATTTGTAGGCGACAAAAAACTCTAATAGCGAACGATGGGCTGGCTTATAATTTCCTTCTGCATCGCGTACAAGCATGGTTTGTCCCATCATGTCATGATGCCAGTGATCGAGGTCTGTTTCTGCTTGTACTTTTGACCCAAAGAGACGACGAATGCGATCGGGAAAAAGACGATAATGAAGGCTCATTTGCTCGTTAGCCAGCATTTCCCAAGACAATTCACAAAGGAAATAAAGTTTGTCAGCTAAAGAAGTAAATGTGCGTTTGGTGGTGATATCTCTTGCCATTTTGCGATGGACAGCATAGAGATAAATCCGGGCGATATCGATTGGTTTTCCAGCTTCAATTTCCGGTAATGCTTCTAAGATTAAATCGATCATTACTGGACGACGAGCAAGATCCAATAATTGCGGATTATTTATTACTTTGGCTACTGTTTCTGGTTGGGCTGAAAATGACAAGACTTGCCGAATTTGTTCATCGTTGAATGGTTCTAATTCGAGGATTTCAAATTGAGGTGGTTCCCCGGTTAAAGCTGAGGTAGAAGCTGGGATTTCGGCATTTAATAATGCTCGTCCTTGTTTGGCTTCGGGAAAATGTTCGGTACGACAGGTTAAAATAGCTTTTGCTCCTGGAGTTATAGCGCTGGCTAATTCCCAAAAGTTATTTGCCATTTTTTGGCGATCTATTTTGTCTGCCATTTCGTCGAAACCGTCGAAAATTAGCAGTAATTTTCCCATACTGTTGAGTTGTTGAAATACTGAATAACCGGGGAGACGAATTTCGTGTTTGCGAAAGAAGAATTCTGAGAATAATGATTCGACGGTGACTGCTGTGGCATAATCTCGTAAGGGAATTATTATGGGTATCCGGGGACGTTGTCTGCCGCGTTTTTTGGCTTGGAGATACTTTTGTAAACTTGTCCAGGCGTAGTGGAAGGCAAACCATGTTTTTCCTGTGCCAAATTCGCCTAAGATTGAGAGGTGTTCTTTGACTGGATCGTCTAACCAAAGGTCAATGTAACCGTCTATCCAACCATCTTCTTCTTCGTAACGACTAACAGCAATTTTTTGTTTGGTTTGGGGGTCGATTTCTGCTTTTGTACAAGCTAAAGGTACATAAAGTTGGTCAATTTTTCGCTGTTTGACTTCTTTTTCTAACCATTGAAAATAGCGGCTAAAGTCGGCTTGTTCGTCTAAAAGTTCGTCGAAGGTGTAGCAAAATAAATGACGATTTTCGATTGTTTCTGTGGCATTTCGGGCGGCGCGACTGATGCGACGAGAGGTTACTAACCAGCCTTCGTCTGTACGTTGGGTGGCTACGGTTTGACGTAAGGTTTCTAAGTCGTTGATACCGATTTCGCCGATGATTCCGCGTACCAAAATACGATCGCATCCACGTCTAGCTGGGATATTGATAATCCATTCAAAATATGTGTCTGTGGCGATTTCGTATGTCTCGAAGTGATATTTGAGGGTTTCAAACCAACCTCGCATCTGTTGCGCCAAAGCAAAGGTTTGAGAGGGGTTTTCGGCGGCGGTAAGGGGGGGATACGTCTGGCTGGCGAGACGGGCAATTTCGGTGCGAATTCCTTCGACTGTGGGCAGTCGGTTGAGTGTTGATTGGATTGCTGCTAATCTTCGCTGTAAGTTCTCGATTTGGCGATCGCGTCTCACCTCTGCTGGGTTACGGGTACGTTTGGCGATTTCATCGAAAATAACGGCAAATGCGGCTAATTCTCGCCGAGAATCGATGCCTAAGTTGCGAATTTCGTTTCCTAAAGCATAACTACGCAGAAATTCTTCTACCTCACGGACGAGAATCGAGGGTTGGTTGCGATCGTAAGCTTGCCGAAATGCTTGTCTAATCTCGTTTTGGCGAAATAGTTCGAGAATTTGCTTCGGTTTCCCAACACCATACTCAACCAAAGCATATTGATAAACACCAGTGAAATCAGCAGGTGGATGTTCGGGATCGAGATTAAACTGCTTGAGTAATTTAATAACAATCTCTTGACGTTCAGCCGCTTCTCTGAGTAAAGCAGAAGGACGGGCAACGGCGCAAATAGCATTAATAATCAGATCGAGCATAATCGGCGCTAGGGAGACATCTTTGTTCCTATTCTAACCACAAGAAAAAAGCGTAATTAGACTCTATCTTCGTAGCATAATAGAGGATATCGTTAGTTTCATAACTCGAAATTCGCGGAAACTGGTGCAAAACTGCTGAAAAACTATCGTAGCTGAAGCGCAATTAACAGCGATCGCCAAATTTATAAAATTTATTTCTATGTCTACCTCATCTCCAAAGGATTCATTTAGCATTGATTTAGCTAATTTACCATTAATTTTAGCGGGTCCAATTTTACGGCGCACGGAACCGGATTCTGTTACGGTTTGGCTAGCTTTAAAAGAGTCTCGTTCAGTTACTTTAAAAGTATATACAACTAATAACGGACGTGGTGCAATTATCGAAGATTTAATTTTAGCTGGTTCGCACACAACTGTTGCTGTTGGTAATCATTTACATCTCGTTGCTGTTACTGCCAAAACTGTTAACAATAAACTCCTCGAACCTAGTAAAATTTATGCTTATAACCTCGATTTTGGCGACACAGAAAAAACTCTTCCCCAAGCATTAAATTTACCCGGAGTTTTTCCTTATACTACTGTTAGCTATTTTGAGCATAATTTGCCGACTTTTGCCATGCCACCAGACGATTTAAATCATTTAAAAATCGTGCATGGTTCTTGCCGTAAACCACACGGAGGTGGCAAAGATTCACTCCCACTTTTAGATCATTTTCTGGAATATTTTGCCAGCGAACCTCTGGCGCGACCGCAACAATTGTTCTTGACAGGCGACCAAATTTATGGTGATGATGTTGCCGATCCGATGTTGTGGAAAACATCGCGAGTTGGCGATTTTTTATTAGGTTGGGAAGAACAGCTTCCTTTCGGAATTTGCGAAGACAAAACTCCAAGTGAATTAAAACCAGGAGAACGTACCGAGATTGCGGAAAAATTTGCTGGTTTAACGGCAATGTTATATGACAAACCTGATAAAGCAAAAAGTCATTTGTTTAGCTTGGGTGAATATTATGCTGCTTATTTGTTAACTTGGTCGCCTGTATTTTGGGTTAATACTTTTCCGAGTGGTAAAGAAATACACCAAGACCAGAAAAAAGTCAAGGAATGGAATGAAGAAGGGGCGGAAATTGTTGAGTTTGCGAGTGAGTTATGGAAAGTCAGACGCGCGATCGCGAATATCTCAACTTACACGATTTGTGACGATCATGATGTTACTGATGATTGGTATCTGAATCGCGAATGGTGTCACCGTGTACTGAGTCAACCTTTGGGGAGACGAGTGGTACAAAATGCGTTACTAGCTTATGCAATTTTTCAAGCTTGGGGAAATACTCCCGAACAGTTTCTTCCCGAAACAACCGGAGAAAAGCTTTTACAAGCTGCGGAAAAATGGTCGCTTTCTCAAGGAAGAGATTCGGGAATTGAAGCCGATTTAATTAAATATTTAGGAATTCCTAAAGTTGAGGAGAAAACAGGTTTACCAAAACAAAAACTTGATGGTGATGTTTGGATTCTCGATCGCGAAAACACTGACCTCAAATGGCACTATATCATTAGAAGTTTTCGTCATGAAGTTATTTTGTTAGATACTCGAACTTGGCGCGGTTATCCTCAAGGAAATACAACCGATCCGCCGATGTTACTTTGTCCTAGTGCTTTCGAGGAACAAATAACTAAACCTTTCGCTGAAACAGATTTTTTAAAGCAAAAACAAGCTACAAATATTGAAGTTAGTATCGTTGTTGTTCCGACGAATTTAGTAAGTTTGGCGGTGATAGATTTAGTGCAAAAGTTAGACTTAAAAAAAGGGAAAGTTTTTAACTCAGATGTGGGTGATTCTTGGAATTTTCACGATGTGGCTTTGAGTAAATTATTGGCGACGTTGTTTGAGAGGCGATCGCGTGTCATAATTCTTTCTGGTGATATTCACTTCGGTTGTGCAGTTCGCCTGAACTACTGGGCGAGTTCTCAAGTTAATTCCAAAGTTCTCGATCGTCCTGGAGTCTTGGTACAACTGACTTCTAGCGCTTTTCAAAATGGAGAAATAACTACCTACGTTGCTCACACCAAACTCAAATCACTTTTTCCGGAAAAATCTACTACTTGGGCAGGATGGCACGAACCGCCTCAACTGGTAGAAATTATTACAACTCCGGAACGAGTGGAAAAGCGGGAAATAGAAGTTCCTAGTCAAGGTCCGATTTTGCGTGAAATTGTTTCTCCTCAAGGAAACTGGAACATATTTTGGAAAATTGGGGTAAGAGATTGGCGATCGCTCCCAGATTGGGAATATCAAATACAATGGATTAAAAGACAACCAGCAGAAGTTGTTCCGTGGGGAAAACGACACCTCTCCTCTCCAAAACAACAGCAAACGATCTCCCAACAACTCTGGCAAAATTCTCTCTCCTGGTTATGGCGAAATCGCTGGCTACAAGAAGGAGAAGAAATTGTCGGACACAACAACTTCAGTGTTGTCTCTTTTCAATGGTCAGAAAACGACGCTACTAAAGCTGTAATTCAAGACGTTTATTGGCATCCAAATTGGCAACCAACCAGTACCGTTTATAGCCGATATTTTGTCCCTTTAAATATACCTAAATCGTCACCACAGCTACAAGTCATTAATCAAGATCGAGTCACCCAATCTAAGGAGTAATTTTCAATGAAACTATTACTCATTGAAGATGACGAAAGAGTAACAGAAGCCTTACAAGAATATCTCACTGACCATAACTATTTGGTCGATGTTGCTAATGATGGACAATTGGGCTGGGAATTAACTCAGTTGTACACCTACGACTTAATTTTGCTCGACATAATGTTACCTGAGATTGACGGGATCGCCCTTTGTAGAAAGTTGCGTCAACAAGGTTCTACTACACCGATTTTACTGCTAACCGCACGAGATACAAGTAACGATAAAATAATTGGACTTGATGCAGGTGCAGATGATTATGTGGTCAAACCTTTTGATTTAGAAGTTCTTTCGGCGCGAATTCGTGCTTTATTGCGTCGCGGCGATTCTTGCTTACCCCCAACTTTGGCATGGGGAAACTTACGCTTAGACTCTAATATTTGTGAGGTAACATATCAAGGCGAAAATTTGTCTTTAACTCCTAAAGAATATCGGCTTCTCGAATTCTTTTTACGCAACAAATCTCGCGTCTTCAGCCGTAGTGCAATTATCGAACATCTTTGGTCTTATGAAGAAACTCCTACAGAAGATACTGTCAAAACTCACATCAAAAGTTTGCGTCAAAAATTGAAAGCTGTCGGCGCACCTTCTGATCTAATTAAAACAGTTTATGGTCTGGGTTATCGTCTCAAAGAATTACCTCCTGTCTCGAAAACAAAAAGTTAATCTTTCTTTCTAAAAAATTCCCACCTAATTAATGAAATTATTGCTTGACAAAACAAAGATAATGTGTATTAAAAATC
>JAWQFW010000021.1:24166-34485 GCA_035968095.1 Oscillatoria sp. PMC 1068.18 | reverse complement strand
AAGGAAATTAATCTACCTAATTAATAATTAATTCTTCCCTTTCTGAGTAACCTTTCCCAGAGCAAAAAAATATGGCAGCCGGACACAACTTTATTTTAGACCTTACTATCGTTCTGGGAGCTTCTGCACTAGGAGGTTATTGTGCCAATCGTTTGCGTCAACCTGTCCTTTTAGGCTATCTTCTCAGTGGAATTATTGTTGGACCTTTCGGGCTTAAACTCTTAAATGAAGTCGAACAAATCGAACCCTTAGCCGAAATTGGTGTCGCTTTATTATTATTCGCCCTCGGTGTCGAATTTTCCCTCGCCGAACTTAAACGAGTTAAAGATATTGCCCTCAAAGGTAGCGTTTTTCAAATAGGTTTAACTGTCGCCCTAGTAGCAATTTTAGCTACTTTAGTTGGTTGGGTAGAAGGAATTACTCAAGGAATCTTTCTCGGTGCAATTCTTTCGCTTTCTTCCACTGCCGTAGTCTTAAAAACTCTCACCGAAAGAGGCGAAGTAAATACTTTACACGGTCAAGTTATGCTCGGTATTTTAATTGCTCAAGATTTAGCTTTAGGGCTAATGTTAGCAATTTTACCAGCACTCAACCAACCAGAAAATTTAGGGACTGCTTTATTAACCGCTTTTCTGAAAATAATTTTATTTTTAACTGCTGCTGTTGCCGTTGGTCGCTGGATTGTTCCGAAAGTAATTAAAAATATTGCTGCAACAGAAAATAGTGAGTTATTTTTGCTAACAGTAATTGCTCTTTGTTTAGGAGTTGCTTTAATCACTGCCAATCTCGGACTTTCAATTGAAATGGGCGCTTTTGTCGCTGGTTTAATGATTGCTGAAATTGATTATGCTGACCAAGCTTTAGCGAAAATATTGCCTTTGCGTGACACTTTTGCCAGCTTATTTTTTGCTTCGATTGGAATGCTAATTGACCCAAGTATTTTACTCAACAATTTAGGTTTAATTATTAGTTTAGTAACTATTATTATGCTGGGCAAAGCCGCAATTATTTTACCCATTGTTTTGAAATTCGGCTACTCATTTAAAACGGCGGTAATTGCTGCTTTTGGTTTAAATCAAATTGGAGAATTTTCTTTCGTTTTATCTTTAGTAGGACTTCAACAAGGATTTCTTTCTCAAGAAGAATATCTGCTAATTTTAGGAACAACAGCAATTACTTTAGTGCTTACTCCTATCGGTTTAAAATTTTCGCCTCGTCTTGCGGAAAAAATAGCTAAACTTCCTTTTTTAGCAGCTTATTTACGTCAATTTCGCGATGTCAAAGACTTATTAATTCCCGAAAAAATTAATAACCACGTTGTTGTCGCGGGATATGGTAGAGTCGGACAAATTGTGGTTAATATTCTCAAATCCCAAGGATATCAAGTATTAGTAATTGAAAATAGCGAAGCCGCCATTAAACGCTTAAAAATTGAAAAAATTCCTTACTTATTTGGTGACGGAGACTCAGAATTAGTCTTAGAAAAAGCACATTTAGAAAAAGCTAAGGCATTGGCGATCGCACTTCCCGACCCTAATAGTACCAGACTCTTACTCAAACGCGCCCTGAAATTCGCCCCAGAGCTTGATATCGTCGCCCGTTCTCACGATAACAGCGAAATTGACCTCCTTACCCAATTAGGCGCACACGAAGTCGTCCAGCCCGAATTTGAAGCCGCCCTCGAAATGGGCGCACATATGCTTTCCACCCTCGGCGTAACCCAAAACCAAATTCAGTCAGTAATTAACGCCATTCGTCGCGGCAGATACTTGACAATTCGCCCCGAACGTGCAGATGAATTATTACAAAAAGACCTCAGAGAAGTCGCCCCAGAATTGAACCAAGAATGGCTAACTTTACCTGCGAATACTCCCTTAGATAATCTTACCTTAGCCGCAGCCAATATTCGCAACTTGACCGGAGCAACCGTAATGACAATTCAGCAAGACCAACAAACCACATATTATCCTAAAAGCGAGACAATTTTGCGTTCCGGGGATAAATTAATGGTCGTTGGTAACGCCGCCGAATTAGCAGCTTTCCGCGATTTAATTCAAGGCAAACTCGACACCAACAGCGAACCCGTTTAATGAAATTTGTTCTGACTATAATTGATGAAAAGAGAGCTTGTAAACGCTATGACATCCGAAGTTATTTATCCTCACCTCGAAAAACCAGAAAACCAATCTGCAAGATTAAAACGTATCCCCCGCATCCGCGTTGCTCAAATTGTTATGGACTATCTTGCTTACGGTTGGTCTGTCGAAGAAATGTGTCGCCAACACCCCGATCTTAAATTATCAGAAACTCACGCAGCAATGGCTTATTATTTTGACTTTCAAGATGAAATCGAGGCAGAAATTCGTCGCGAATGGGAAGAAGTAAAGCAAGCTAAATCTACTGGATCTTCTTCTCCTTTTGTAGTAAGAATGCGTATGAAAGGACTAATTTAAGTGGCAATTTCACTTTATAAGATCGCCAACAATTTGTCTATTATTCTGAGCGTAGTATTCGCCCAGCAAGTAGGAGTAGAATCTCGAAACCCCTAAAATTAATCCCAGTTAAATAAATTACTTAAATACATAAAAAAAATAATTTGTCAACACCTTGACTCTAAATAAACGATTAGTTTAAAATACTATCTTAAAATCTTAATAATCTGCTTCTTAAGGAGCAAAAGTGTAGAATGTTTTCAGCAAATACAACTAAAGACAAATCCTTAGAATTCCAAAAATATCAAGTAAGTAACTTCGCCGAAATTTGGGAATGTACAGAAACTAAGGAAAAATCTCTTCATAGTCTTGTGAAATTTATGCCTGGAGAGACAATTACTAAATTTGGATTTAAAGTTTGCTTAGAAAAACCTAATTATTTAACAGTTCAAATCAACGATACAGAACATATCTTACTCAGCCCAGAGTTTTTACAATATATCAACCATAGCTGCAATCCTAATGTGTTTTTTGATACTACAAAAATGCTTATTACCTGTCTGAGAAAAATTGAGATTGGTGAAGCAATGACATTTTTCTATCCTTCGACAGAATGGTCTATGGCTCAAGAATTTAACTGTCTCTGCGGTACTGAAAAATGTTTAGGTAAAATTCAAGGAGCAGCACACTTATCCTCAGATATTCTTCAAAACTATCAACTAACTGAATATATTCAAAAAAAGATAGCAAAATAAACTTGACTTTATGAATAGGAATTTAAGAGTTATCTAGATGGCAAGAAAAAACACTACCTTAAGTCAGTTAAATACTGGCTCTACCTATCTCGAAGTTTTCTATGGCAAACTTATAGGTAAAGTTGAAAAATTTTGCTCATCCTACCCTCAAAAAAAAATATTTATGTTGACTATTGGTGATACTAGCAAACCTATACCACCTGTAGCCATCAAAGCTTTAATTAATAGTGCAAATAAATTAGGAGAGGCTGAAACTTATACAGGTTATGAAAAACTCCCTGGAAATTTAAAACTTAGGGAAGCAATTTGTTTCAACTACTATCAAAAATTAGGAGTTGACTTTGATGTTTCAGAAATATTTGTGAATGATGGAGCGCAGTCATCTTCAGCTAATTTGCAGGAACTTTTTGCTAAAGAAAGTATAATTGCTTTACAAAACCCCACTTATCCTTTCTTCCTAGAAGCAAATTTGTTAGCTGAGAGAAATAAATTTGTTTATTTAGATTCCCAGGAGTCTAATAACTTTGTTTCTCAACTTCCCAAAACTAAAGTTGATTTAATTTACCTTTGTTTTCCGAATAATCCCACAGGTGCAGTAGCAAATAAAGAAGAACTGAAAAGATTTGTTGATTATGCTAAAAATAATCAAGCAATAATCATTTTTGATGCGGTTTATAGTTGGTTTATAAATACGCCCAATATTCCTCACAGTATTTATGAAGTCGAAGGAGCAAAAGAATGTGCAATTGAAATTAATAGTTTTTCTAAAATTGCTAGTTTTACTGGTTTAAGATTAGGTTGGTCAGTAATTCCTCATAGTTTAACTATTAAAGATACTGTGGAGGGAGAACTTAATCAGATGTGGAGTGTTAGAAATGGAATCAAGTTTTGGGGTGCTTCTAATTTAGCACAACAAGCTGGAATTGCTGTTTTAAGCGACCAAGGTCAACAAGAATGTCAACAAAATATTAACTATTATCTTAATAATGCTTTTCTTCTCCGACAAGCTTTAGAGAGAAAAAAGCTGACTTGTTTTGGTAGTACAGATAACCCTTATATTTGGCTTAAAGCTCCTGATAAAATGACATCTTGGCAATTTTTTGAGCAACTTTTACACGAAACAGGTATTGTGGGTATTCCTGGTTGTTTATTTGGGACAAATGGAGAAGGTTATTTGAGATTGAGTACCTTCGTTAAACGAGAAGTAATTGAAGCAGTAGTGGCGAATTTAAACTAAATTTAGTTAAATTTTTATGAGCAAGAAAAATAATAATGGTAATTTTGTGGATTGGGGAAATAGATTATGAAGATGCTTGGTTTAAAGAATTTATTGTTGAATTAAAAAAATCTTTACCTAATCTAGATTTGCGAGTTTTTCCTAATTGTGGAAATTTTGCAGATTTTGAAATTGTTATAGCATGGAATCCTCCTATAGGGACATTACAAAAATTTCCAAATTTGAAGTTAGTTATTTCTTTAGGGGCTGGTGTAGACCATATTTTAAGAGATCCAAATTTACCGAAGAAACTTTCTATTGTGCGTCTTGTCTCTCCTTCTCAGGTACTACAAATGGCGGAATATGTTCATTTAGCGATTTCGTTTTTTCAGAGAAGATTACTTGATTATCAACAATTACAAAAAACGCAGCAATGGGAGTATTTGTCTGTATCCGAGGCTAAATCGTTTACTGTGGGAATTATGGGTTTGGGTGCTTTTGGGTCAAAGGTAGCGAAAAGATTAAGAGACAATGGTTTATCGGTGAGGGGATGGAGTCGAAATGCTAAAAAAATTGCAGGGGTTGATTGTTTTCATGGAAGAAAGCAACTAAGGCTTTTTTTAAGTAAGTGTAATGGACTTGTTTGTTTGTTACCTTTGACATCAGAAACCGAAAATATTCTGAATAAAGAGACATTTTCTGCGTTGCCGGAAGGAGCTTATTTAGTTAATGTTGGTAGAGGAAAACATTTAGTAGAAGCCGATTTATTGAGTGGATTAGATTCTGGTCAGATTGCTGGAGCTTTTTTAGATTGTTTTTGGATTGAGCCATTACCGAAGGAGCATCCTTTTTGGTTTCATCCGAAAATTATTGTTACTCCTCATGTGGCTGCTGCTGGTATCCCGAAAGATTTTGTGGATCAGATTAGGGAGATTATCAGGAAGTTTCAAGAAGGTCAACCGTTGAAATATTTGGTAGATTTAAACCAGGGTTATTAAGATTAGTAAGTTGAGTTTATTGAGACTAGCTTGGAAAAAATTTTGCGGGGAAAATGGGTGTGAGAATATTGAGTAATTTTGATGAGATGACCAGTTTTGTTTATGGGTCAAAAGATAATGTTTTAAGCTGATATTTTCACTAAAAATAATCACCGCTAAGGCGGTGACTACGAACTAACTTGTAACTAAATTTTAATCGCTACTAAGCGTATTTTTGGCTTTGGCTAGGGCTTCCCTAACTTGGTCAAATCCTGTGCCACCGTAGCTATTTCTGGCGGCGACAACTTGACGAGGTGCGATCGCGTCATAAATATCTTCTCCAAAGCTGGGATGCAATTCTTGCCATTCGCTAATTGTCAAGTCTTTTAGCAATTTACCTGCCGCTAAACTGGTTTTTACTACTTTCCCGACTAAGTTATAAGCTTCCCGGAAAGGTACTCCTTTGGCGGCTAAATAGTCGGCAACGTCGGTAGCATTAGAAAAGTCTTCGGCGACTGCTTGGGCTAGTCTTTCTTTCCTAAATTCGATTCCTTCTCCTAACAAAATTGTCATGGCTTCGACGCAAGCTTTAACAGTTTTTACGCTGTCGAAAATTGCTTCTTTGTCGTCTTGTAAGTCTTTGTTATAAGCGAGAGGTAAACCTTTCATTAAGACTAACATTCCTTGCAAATGTCCGAAAACTCGCCCAGATTTGCCCCTAATTAATTCTGGCACGTCGGGGTTCTTTTTCTGAGGCATAATACTCGAACCTGTCGCGCAGCTATCTTTGAGGGTAATGAAGTTGAATTCTTGGGATGACCAAAGAATCATTTCTTCTGATAGGCGACTCAAATGCACCATAATTATACTAGCGGCGCAGAGAAATTCGATGGCGAAGTCGCGATCGCTAACTCCATCCAAACTATTCTGGTAAATACCGTCAAAACCTAACTGAGCGGCGCTATAATGTCGATCGATTGGAAAGGTTGTCCCAGCTAAGGCACCGCATCCTAATGGTGATGTATTAGTTCTGACGCGAATTTCCCCTAAACGCTGCCAGTCGCGCTGTGCCATTTGGAAATAGGCGAGCAGATGATGTGCTAAACTCAATGGTTGCGCCCGTTGTAGGTGCGTATAACCGGGAATTAAGGTTTCCACATTCTCGGCGGCTATTTCTACTAAAACTTGCTGAAATTCCCGTAATTTTTCGCGAATTTCGTCAATTTCGGCACGCAAATACAAGCGGATATCTGTCCCGACTTGATCGTTACGTGATCGCGCGGTGTGCAACTTTTTCCCGACATCCCCAACTATTTCAGTTAATCTGCGTTCGACAGCAAAATGCACATCTTCCGCATCTATCCCAGGAGTGAAATTACCTTCCCGATATTCGCGGCGAATTTGCTCCAAACCCGTCATCAACTGCTGTCCTTCTTCCTTGGAGATAATCCCCGTATGCGCTAACATTTGTGCATGGGCAATCGATCCGGTGAGGTCGTATTCAATTAACTCAATATCGAAACCGATGCTAGCATTAAATCTCGCGATCGCCGGATGCAAAGCAGTTTCAAAGCGATCGCTCCAAGTTTTTTTCTGTGTCACTTTTACCCTGAGTTAGTAAGTTTGTCAAAATTCAAGCCAAGCTTGAAATAAATCGTAACTTTAATTGCTTAAGAAATAAAGGTCTTAAAAACATAACCGACGACTAAACCAATAATCATCGCCCACAACTGACCAGACTCAACAAACTTACCAAAAGCGTCACGCATTTGGTCGAGTACATTTGGTTCAGCGACAGCTTGAGCCAAAATCGTCCCACCGACAAGCCAAAAATCGTGTAACCCAGAGTTAACTAACGTGACAACTGAATCCAGCATCGGAAACATCTCCTATTGAAAAGAACATTATGCAGTAGATTGTATCTGCATAATCACCAAAGTCATATCATCACCGTTAGAATTCCCAGCACCAATAAAATTTTGTACCGAGTCGAACAAATGTTCAAGAATGGCTTGAGGATGATTGTATTGCTGACAACCCCATTCAAAAGCGCGCAGCAAATTTTCCTCATCAAAACGAGAACCATTTTGATTCACCGCATCAGTAAAGCCGTCAGTATAGTACATAACCACATCGCCGGGAGCCAACTGAGTTTGAGCATCTTCATACTCCGAATCAGTATCCAAACCGATCAACATTCCCGCGCTATCAATTTTTTCAATGGTGCGATCGCTAGCCTTCCATAACAAAGGAGGATTATGAGCCGCATTACTATAAGAAAGAATCCCTGTATTCGGGTCATACTCCGAATAAAACAAAGTCACAAAGCGATTATTATTTTCCAAATCGGCATACATCACTCGATTCAAATGTTGTAAAATCCGTGCGGGGGTGTGACGGTTTAGCACTTCTGCACGAAGCATTCCTCTAGTCATCGTCATAATCAAACCAGCCGGAACCCCTTTTCCCATCACATCACCAATCACGATACTCCAAGGAACAGAAGTCGCTTCTTCGGGATCTTGTTGTTGTTCAAACTGAAGTTGGTCGTAATTAGCCGGAATAAAATCATAATAATCACCACCGACCCGATTCGCAGTTTTACAAGCGGCTGCTAATTCAACACCTTTAATTTTCGGGCATTTGCGGGGTAAAAGTTGGAGTTGGATTTCCGAAGCAATTTCCAACTCGCGATCGAGACGTTCTTTTTTGCGTAACTCAACAGTTAAATCGTGGTTAGCGATCGCCACAGCCGTTTGATCTGCCACCAACTGTACCAACTTTTGTCGAGTCGGAGTCCAAAGATAATTGCGATCGCCACTAAAAATATATAAACGTCCTCTTTCGACGCTTTTCACCAAAATTGACGTACCAAAAGTGTGTACCTCCGAACCAATAATTTCCTTTAATTGCGCGTCGAGATTCTCACTAAAAGACTCATTTTCATTCGCCTGCTGATTAGCTGTTGCTGTTTTAATTGCTTGTGCTAAAACTTGCCGCAAATCTTGACAAGCATTACCTTCAACACAATGCAATCTTTCCAGGCGAATTTGACCATTGGGCTTAAACAAAATCAAAGCACCGCCATCAGCATCAGTTACCCGGGTTGCCATTAAAGGAATTAACTCCAAAAACTGATTTAAGTTATTGAAGCTACGCAGAGCAAACCCTAAAGAACTTAGTAAATTTTGAACTTTACGCTGTTCGCGGTGCAAATTAGACACCAGTTCTTTAAGGGCGAGAATTGGTGTCCCGTCAGCGATCGGATTACTATCGCTCTGATCTATTTCTTCGGATAACTGGTGGCGTGGGAGAGGAGCAGCAGTCATTGCATCAGATGTTTGTAGCATCAAGGGGGCAAACAATCAATTCAAAAACGGTATTTAAGAACTTTAGTTGTCTTTCTTCAAGAGATAGCACAAACTACGTTTCTACGTTGCCGATTGCCTAGTTGAGAGATGAACAGTGTTAGTACAACTGTAGCGTCTAATCAGGGAGGCGTAGCCATCATTTTCAAGCTATTTTCTCGGTTATGACACGGTGCTAGTTTCTCTACTTCAGCAATCAAATTAGTAGTCATGAACTACCAATTTATTGAGAATTGGTCAATGATACCTTTAAATGGGAATTTTGCCAATGTTTCAACTGAATTTTTTCAGGAGTTAGTCAAAGCGCTGATTCTTAACCTCACACCACCTCAGCGATTTACTTACTTACTACTGAATTTTTTAACCATTCAGTAAGGCTTCGACAAACTCATAACTGGAAAAGGGACGTAAATCTTCGATTCCTTCTCCTGCCCCAATAAAACGAATTGGTAAATTCATTTGTTGGGTAACAGCTAATGCAACACCACCTTTAGCAGTTCCATCGAGTTTTGTCAAGACTACGCCACTTAATTTCGCTGCTTCTGAGAAAACTTGTGCTTGACGCAAACCATTTTGACCGAGAGTAGCATCCAAAACCAAAAGTGATTCGATCTTGGCTTCGGGTGCTTTGCGGTCGATAATTCGGCGAATTTTTGCCAATTCCTCCATTAAATTTTTCTTGTTTTGTAATCTTCCGGCGGTATCTACCAGCAGTAACTCAACGTTACGAGCTTGAACGGCAGTAATCGCATCAAAAACCACGGCTGCGGGGTCAGTATTTTGACCAGGATTAGCAATTACCGGAGTATTTGAGCGATCGCCCCAAGCTTTCACTTGTTCGACAGCAGCCGCGCGAAAAGTATCAGCCGCCGCGATCGTGGTACTATAACCAGATTTATTCGCTAAATGAGCTAATTTGCCAATGGTAGTAGTTTTTCCGGCTCCATTAACACCCGTAATTAGCCAAATATTGAGAGTATCTTTTTCGGGGACAAAAACCGTAGTTTCCGCATCTTGAAGCGGGCGATCGAGTAAATCCCGTAAAATTTGTTTGAGATAGGCGATCGCTTGTTCTGGAGGTAAAGCTTCTTCTCGCAGTTTGGCTTGCAAGGTTTCGATAATGTAATCTGTCGCTTCAATCCCGACATCGGCTTGTAACAGTAAGGCTTCAATTTCCGTTACTGCATCTTGATTCAGTGGACCTTTTCCGACGATTGATTTTAACTGATTAATCAAACCTCGGCGAGTTTTCCCAAGTCCCTTTCGGAGTCGTTTCAGCCAGCTAATTTCTTCTTCGGAAACATCTTCAGGCGATCGCCCTTGATTTGCTAAAATCTGTGCTGACCAAATAAACTCTTCGTCAAACTCAACACCTGCTTCAATTTTTGCGCTTGCAGCTACGGGAGTTGCTGGTGTTTCTGGTTCGGTTTCGATTGCAGTTTCCCGCAAACGTTCCAAACCAGACGATTTCCGCATCCACGCGGGAACCGCTTTGGCTGATGCGGGAGTAGTTTCTTCAGCCGTAGCTTGAGTTTCTGTGGGTGGAGTTACTTCCTCTTCAGTTTCAGTTT
>JAWQFW010000021.1:18406-24066 GCA_035968095.1 Oscillatoria sp. PMC 1068.18 | reverse complement strand
TTTCAGCTACAGGTGTTGCTTCCGGAGTCGTTTCCTCAGCCGTGGTTTGAGTTTCGGCTGTAGATCCTTCCTCACTCGTAGTTTGAGTTTCGGCTGTAGATCCTTCCTCAACCGTAGTTTGAGCTTGAGTAGCTTCTAAATCAGCTTTTTCCTGAAGTTTACGCTGCTGAATATTTTTATAAGCAGCTTTCGCCCAATCGAGAGCCTCTTGGCTTTCTTGAGCGGAACTTGTCTCAGCTTGCTCATCAGCAGCAGATTTGGCTTCAGTTTGAGCAGGCTGAGGAGTTTGTGATTGTTTTTCTTCGTCTGGTTTTGTTTGAGCGCGATCGCCCTTGGGGGTTTGATCGCTAAACTGTCGGCGAAACCAATTAAACACAGTTGCACCTATTGTACTGGCAGCAATTAAATCTCGAATTCACAAATCCGAGCCTTTCGATTGAGATCATCATTTTGGGACTTAAACGCCCGCTTTAGTTTCGATTTTATTACTAACTCGGCGCAAAACACCATTAATCAAACGTCGTCCATCATCATCAGAATAAGTTTTCGCGAGTTCCACAGCTTCATTAATCGCCACTTGCTGCTCAGTTTGGAGAAACAAAATTTCGGCTACAGCGATCCGGAGAATATCGCGATCGATTTTCGGGAGACGATTAAGTTGCCAGTTCACCATCGCTTCCGAGAGAAGACGATCGATTTCCTCTCGTCTACGGTAAACAGTACCAATTATTTCCACAGTATAAGAACGCACTTGAGTCCGTTCCTCAGCTAACTGAATAAAAATTGGTAAATCAATCGCCGTTCCCAAACGATTAATTGCACTTTGAGTCAGTTCAATTGCTTCTGTCACCATTGCTCTAGCACTACTAACTGTAGCAGCATTTGTTTCGCTCATCTTCAGGCGATCGCTACCGCGAATTACTTCAGCAACTGCGGTTTCCAAAGCTTCTTGCATTTCACCTCTGAGGGTACGCAGGGATGCGACTACCAAATCATTCAGTTCTTGTTCTGCGAGTTTTTCTGGTTTCCCGCTAATTTGACTTAAACTTAATAAAGCTAACTCGCGAGCAATACGGCGAGGTCTTTTTCTACTTTTCATAATTTTTCGATTTGAGAATCTCTTGAGAATCGATATCTGGATAAATAAGCAAAACTATAAAAATATTGCTCGTTATTTCTTAAGCAATATTGTATAGTCCGCGTTCTTGTTTTCACTAATTTATTCACAAAATGGGGGTTTGGGACGCAATTCCCCCATCTGGCGTAAACAGGTGGTCGTAGTTCATTTTGAACTGATTAGCTTTCTTCTTCCACAGGTACAGCTTGGCGTTTTTCTTCAGTCAGATTGGAGAGGGGAGTTTTCGTGTGATTTTGGTAATTATCAGGTAGAGAAATCGGCATTGGGTTTGTCGGAGTCACAATTCCGCCAGAGATTAACACCTTAAAAGCATCTTCAATCGACAGCGACAAATTAATCACTTCTGATTCCGAAACGATCGCATACCAACCTGTGGTGGGATTCGGTGTCGTCGGAATAAACAGACTAATCATCTCGTTCGACAAATCTGGCTGAAGTTCGTTACTAACTCCACCAGTCACAAAACCGATCGCCCACATTCCTTGACGAGGATACTCTACCAACACTACGCGCCGAAACTTATTATTCGAGTCTTTGAGCAGTGTTTCTAACAATTGTTTGAGAGTTTTGTAGATTGATCCTGCAAAAGGGATCGCTTGTAAAACTCGCTCACCCACATCCAATAACCACCGCCCGACGATATTTCTCGCCATTAAGCCGATGAGCAAAATAAACAATAGTGGTACAGCTAAACCGACCACTAAATTCAGTAAATTGGTTAAAATCGGGTGCAGGCTATCAAAAGGATTAAGCTGCTTCGGGATTCGGGTCAGAAAATCGACTACCCAGGTAGAAATGGTATAAGTTAGCCAAATTGTCGTGGCTAGCGGGATTACCACCAATAGACCTGCAATGAGGTCATTTTTTAAATTTTGTTTTAAGCGTTGGATCACAGAGCGCTGACTCTCCGTCTAAAATAGTTAATCCTTCCTTTTTATTTGTAAAACTTGTAAAGAATTGTTGCAAGTCTTAGGGCATTCCTTAAGCGAGGTTGAACGATTGTCCAATTTTGGCTTTCCTGATTTCTTAGCTACGAGCTAGCTAGACTGGATCGAAAAATCGGGAATTAGAAAAGAAGATCATTGTACTTGGCTAATTCCGGGATCGGCATTAACCGCCAAGTTTCCAGCCTTTAAGCCATACTTTCACCAAGTCTAACACTCAGACTCTCCGCCCAAAAACGGAGAGACTAGCAGTTTAATTAGTCTGGAGCAAAAAATCTTTTTGCCCTCACGACCGAGAAAGTGAATAACGGTATTGCAAATTACATTTTAACATCCACAGGAAGATTATCTTTTGACTACGAGGAAGAACCGAGCGAAGTTTCTGGTGAAACAGTTTCCGCCTCCAAAGAATCATCAGGAGGATGTTGTGGTTGTTGCAACTCCCAAACTTTCAGCACGATCAGATATTCGTAGAAAGCCTGCAAAGTACACCAAGTAAAGCCTGCACGTCCGTCAAGAAATCCAGCCAAGAAAAAATACATATAAACAAAACGGATCAGAGGACGAAAAGGTAAGCGCAGCGAAAGGTCTTTGAGAGCGCGTCTTCGTTCCACTTCCGAGCTTCCGAAGAACAACTTTTGCCAATCAACTTGACCTTGTTTTAGCTGACGCAAAGTTTCTTGAGCTTCGTCAGTGGAATAACGATTGTGTTTATCAATCCAACGACTAAAACCTTTACCACTGGTGTAGTGAGGATAAGTTTCGCTCAGAAAACCCGTTGCACCGTCGCAAACTTCGCGTTCGGTATGACCATAATCATCAAACCAAACCTTATCTTTACGGAATAAACGCATTTGGTAGCGGGGATACTGAGTGCAGTGAGGAATCCACTGATTCATAAACATCACTCGTTCGGCGACATAGTAACCGATATCAGGATCAGACTTGATTACTTCGAGACATTCAGCAAACAATTGCTCTGTCATCCGTTCATCAGCTTCCAGGATATAAACCCAATCGTGTTGAGTAGGAACCTCACGCAGCATCCAGGTGCGTTGTTTCCCGTGACTTTCAAAAGCGTGCTGCACAACCCGAACCGGGTAACTACTCGCAATTTCCACAGTGCGATCGCTACTGTAGGAATCGACAACTACCACATCGTCAGACAGTAGGGCTGATTCGATACAAGGGGCGATATCTAACTCCTCGTTGTAGGTCAGGATATAAATCGAAAACATTGCTTTTTGTTGTGGTGTATTTGCTCAAATTCAGGGAAATTCCTCACCAAAAACTTTTTATCTGATTGGAGCTTTGCGACGAGGTGCTGGGGTTCCCCCCATTCCTTTTAACCCACTCCAGCCAATAGCAATATAGCCGATCGCTAACAATAAGCTGCTCACTCCGGTTCTCAAACCTAATTTCCAAACTTGGGTTTTCGCTTGTGATTCTAATTCCAGTTTCCGTTCGCCGAGTTGATTTTGAGCTTCAGAGACTCGTTGTTCTAAGGCGCTCGGATCTTGCTGTAAGGTGTCGATTTGTTGTCTGATTGCTTCTAACTGCTGTCTTTGTTGTCCTTGGACGCGATCGCTAGCTAAAGCTTGGTCTAACTGTTGTAGTCTGTCTGGACTTTCCAGTAAAGAATTTATTTGGGCAGATTGGGCTTCAAGCTGAGTTTCGGCTTCAGTGGCTCTTTGTTCAATTTGTTGGAGAGCTTCCTTTCTTTGGACACGGAGATTGTTCAAATGTACGGGAATAACCAGGAGAAAAAATAATCCTAAGAGACTGGCGAGAATAAAGGTAAACAATCTTGAAGCTGACTGACTCTCACCACCACTGAGGCGATCGCTCATCCAGTATCCAGCGAGGATCAAAGCCATCCCCACCATCGGAATAATTCCGCGATCGACAATTTGGGTAATAAGCTGTACTTGCCAACCGCGATTCCCGGCTTGAAAAGGATACGCCAGCAAAATCCACTCGAACAAAGAGGAAATAATCATGATTGCTCCGACTATTTTCAGAGCGAAGGCAGTAGGTGAAGCAACACCAGCGTTATTCATAGATTGACTCCCAAAATAATTTGTTTTAACTTAACTTTTTTTTAGCTTGTTTGAGGGACTTATGTCAGCAAAATTTATGTGCTTGCTTCAGGTTCGGGAATTTGTGAAGGGATCGCGATCGCTAAACAGTTTGAGCTTACTGTAGCTAATAACTCAGCGCGAATGACTGCTGAACTTGACTATCTTAGCTCAACGGAAGCAAATTGGTTTGAGCATGACGAGACAGCTAACAACTGCAACAAAAGACGATTGAGTAGGTAAGCTGTTACTAAAGTCTTTATCTGTAGATCGAGCTAGATTTATGCAAAAAGTTGTCGAAGTTTTGCCAGACAAGCAAGCTTTAATTGAGCGATCGCACGCGCTGATTCTGGAAAAAATCCAGTCGGCGATCGCGGAACGCGGCATGTGCGCGATCGCTTTGGCTGGTGGTAGTACCCCAAAACCAATTTATGAAGCGATCGCTACTCAAGATTTGCCTTGGGACAAAATTCATGTTTTCTGGGGAGATGAACGCTATGTAGCTCCAGATCATCCCAACAGTAATCAAAAGATGACTCGTGAAGCTTGGTTAAATAAGGTAAATATTCCGGCGACAAATATTCATCCGATGCCTACTTCAACCGGAGATCCGGCGACTGATGCCGCGAAACACGATGCTGATTTACGTGAATTTTTTGGACTTCAACCTGGAGACTATCCCCATTTCGATCTAATCTTATTGGGAATGGGAGATGATGGACATACGGCGAGTTTGTTTCCGCACACTGAGGCGCTTTCGGTTAGCGATGACTTGGTGACAGTGGGTAATAAGGATGGTGAACCTCGTTTGAGTTTTACTGTTCCCCTGATTAACCATGCCCGTTGTGTAATATTTATTGTTGCGGGAGCAAATAAGCAAACTGCCCTGGAACGAGTTTTCGCTCCGGAAGCTTCGGATCTGACTTATCCTGCCCGTTTAATTGCCCCTACAGGCGAACTTTGGTGGCTTTTGGATCGAGCAGCCGGAGCTAATTTCAAAAACTAGCTTAGTAATAATTTCAACTTGACAACTGCTTATGATTGTTTGTCCTAATTGCAATCACTCAAACCCGGATGGAGCAACGCAATGCGAAGCTTGTTACACTCCTTTACCTAGTCAAACTGCGAACTGTCCTAACTGCGGTACGGATGTTTTACCTGATGCAACTTTCTGCGGTCAGTGCGGTTACAATTTGCAAGGTAATGCCGAAACGGAAACAGGTACAGGTACGCCCGATCCTTTACCACCGACTCAAATTGGTGGTAGTTCTACGGAGGCGGAGGCTGCTCCTCAGCCTCTCCCGACGATCGCTAGTGTTCCCGCTCCGGTGTCTTCAACTCTGACACCACCACCAATCCCCGATCCTCCCGATCCGGTAGCTTCAACTCCGACACCACCACCAATCCCCGATCCTCCCGATCCGGTGTCTTCAACTCCGACACCGCCACCAATCCCCGATCCTCCCGATCCGGTGTCTTCAACTCCGACACCACCACCAA
>JAWQFW010000021.1:0-18306 GCA_035968095.1 Oscillatoria sp. PMC 1068.18 | reverse complement strand
CCACCAATCCCCGATCCTCCCGATCCGGTGTCTTCAACTCCGACACCACCACCAATCCCCGATCCTCCCGATCCGGTGTCTTCAACTCCGACACCGCCACCGACACCTGTTCGTTCTAGCGGCGGTGCAACTACTCAGTTACAGTTACAAACGGCTAGTTTGTTGCACGTCCAAACTGACCAAACTTTTGAGTTACCTCAAAATCTCTCGGTGATTCATCTTGGTAAACCGAATGATAAAGTGCCGCCAGATATTGATGTTGCAGGACTTCCTGATTCGGATATTGTTTCGCGGATTCACGCGGATCTTCGGGTTGAGGGAGATAGTTATTATCTGGAAGATGTGGGTAGTTCTAACGGTACTTACGTGAATCACACTCCGTTGCTTCCTGGGAATCGACATAAGTTGCGTCCAGGCGATCGCATTGCTTTGGGTAAGGGTGATAAGGTTACTTTCATTTTCCAACTTTCTTCCTAGCTCGAACGATAATTCGTCTCACGACGGCTTTTTTGCTGCGCTGGAGATGAATTATCGACTTTGGGTTCGATTGGTGTAATTGCTTTGGAGTGAGAGGATTTTGCTTCGCTTTCGCTTTCAGAGGCGATCGCCTGATTTTGAAAAATCAAGCTAAGATTTTGATACATATCTATTCAATTTTGTCAAGAAAAATTTTCCTGTCTCTAGGAAATAATCTCGGCAAATACGGTAATAGCGATCGCTGCCTTGCTATCCTAAAAATTAGTTACAGGTTTTGGGCAGATCGAGGCAGGAAAGTTTCATGCAACGAAATTGGCAAATTGGCTCCTTATTTGGCATCCCTCTTTATATAGATTCTTCGTGGTTTTTAATTTTAGCTTTTGTAACAATTATTAATGCTGGCGAAGTTAATGCCAATAATTTATCTGAGGGTAATCTATTTTTAGGCTGGGTAACTGGTTTAATTATGGCTTTATTGCTTTTTGGTTCGGTGTTGCTACACGAACTTGGTCATAGTTTAGTCGCCAAAGCCCAAGGAATTCCGGTAAAATCGATTACCTTATTTTTGTTTGGGGGTATCGCTTCGATCGATCGCGAATCGAAAACTCCCGGTGAAGCCTTTCAAGTAGCGATCGCGGGACCTGCGGTGAGTGTCGCTTTGTTCGGGATCTTTTTCGGCTTACATCAACTTTGGACGACCGGAATTTTAGCATACTTAACTTTAGATTTAGCCAGAATTAACGTCGCTTTGGCAATTTTTAACTTAATTCCTGGCTTACCTTTAGATGGAGGACAGGTATTAAAAGCAATAGTTTGGAAAGCAACAGGTTCTCGCTTCAAAGGAATGCGTTTTGCTTCTGCTTCCGGGAAATTAATTGGTTTATTAGGAATTGGTGTCGGTTTATTTTTCATCCTTTTAACAGGTGCTTTTAGCGCCATTTGGATTACTTTTATTGCTTGGTTTGTTTTCCGGAATGCTAATGCTTACGATCGCCTAACGAAGCTGCAAGAAACTTTAAGGTCGATGGTAGCTTCGGAAGTAATGACGCGCGAGTTTCGTGTTGTTAAGGCTAACTTGAGTTTATTCGAGTTTACTCAAGAATATATTCTCGGACAAAATATTAATCATTCTCTTCCTTATTTTGCTAGTTCTGATGGTCGCTATCGAGGGATGATTTCTCTGCAAGATTTACAATCAAGAGAACGTAGTGAGTGGGAAACTCTGACTTTACAAGATATTGCCAAACCGTTGAGCGAAATCCCGTCAGTAGAAGAGAAAACTAATTTAGTTAAGATAATTGAGCGACTAGAAGTTGAAAATTTAACTCGAATTACGGTACTTTCTCCCGCAGGTGCAGTAGCAGGAATTATCGATCGTGGTGATATTGTTAAAGCAGTAGCCGAGAAAGAAAATTTACCAATTCTCGAAGGCGAAATTGAGCGAGTGAAAGCCGAAGGAACATATCCACCCAACTTTCAGTTACAGGCGATCGCCAAAATGATGCAAGATTAGTAATTAAGAAATTATCTGACTTAATCTACAAAATCTGTGCAGCCGAAAAATTACGCGATCGCTGTTGCTCAAAAATATGGCGCAGCGAAACAATCTTTCTTCAATAACGAGATCGCGATCGCCTCAATTCCTCAAGAAAAGATTAGCACGATTCCACCGCCGAGTCACACATTGTGCTGGGGTCTTCTCCCAGGAAAACTGGTTCAATATTGTAATCATAAAACGTCTGTCCGGTCGCTTCGCTAAAAACCACAACTCGACCTGTATTCGGAGTAAAAATAACTCGCACCTGACCGTCACTTCCCGCATAATCAGATCCAGGGAGTTTCGTCAAAGTGCCGTGAAAATGAAATTCTCCCTCAGTAATTTGCAGATCAATGTGGTCAAAGTTACGAACAGTGGTGTAAGTTGTCGGATTGCTACTCTGGGAATTATTATTAGCAGGATTTAATCCCGAAGTATTCCAATAAACGTAAATAGATTCATTCGCAAGACGATAGATTTGTCCGAGATCGTTCAAACCAGACTGACGATATGCAGGTTGATTATTTTGGTCGAGATAGTTACCTGGTTGGTTCCCTGTGGGACGCAAATCGTAACGTTTACCATTTTCGAGTTGAATTCCCACAACTCCCTGTCGCTGGGAAAAGGTACAGGGTACTACTGCCGAAGCGCGGTCTTCCCCCTTGGGATAGATATCGCAACGAGCATTAACAGTTTGGGCGATCGCTGCGAGATGAATACTGCTAGATGTCAAGGCTGCGGTAACAGCGAAAAAGAGCAATTTACTTTTCATATCCGATCGTTGACTTAATATTTATCTGGGATTGGGTAAAATTTTAGCTAATTTTACAGTAATTAAAGCTAAAAAAATGCTAAAAATTGTGACTTTTGAGTGCAATTAAATTATTGATTAGTTTTGGCGATCGCGATCGGGCGAGGCAAAAATTATCCTCATCGCCAAAATCAAGTTATCAAGAACTCACAAATTGCAAATCTTGATGGGAGAGGAAAGAACTTTTAATCAATATCTACTCGAAGAAGCGATCCCAAATAGTGTATTCTTGATGAAAGATTATTAATACTCAAAAATAACTTCCGTGTTAGAAGCCTGCGTCCTCGCAACAATATTACTCGGATTTTTCGGCATCATTCTCAAAAAAAATCTGCTCATGAAAATCGTCTCAATGGATGTCATGAGTACCGGAGTCATCGCCTACTACGTCGCGATCGCCTCGCGCGAAGGCTTGTTTGCACCAATTGTTAGCAAAACTGCTGAAAACCCCGAATATTCCGATCCCGTTCCCCAAGCGGTCATTTTGACAGCCATTGTCATCGGCTTTTCCATTCAAGCGCTGATGCTTGTTGGGGTGATGAAATTAGCGCGGGATAATCCAACTTTAGAAACCGAAGAAATCGAGAAAAATAACACACCATGAGTTCCCTGACGATCTTTTGGATGGTACTACCCTTTTTCTTAGGGTTCACTATCTACCTGTTACCAAAACTCGACCGCTATCTTAGCTTAATTGTGGCGATCGCGTCGCTGGGCTATGCTTTACTAATTTTTAGGCAATCTTCGCCCCTAACGCTGCAATTTCTCGATAACTTTGGCGTAACCTTAACCATCGATTCCTTAAGCGGCTACTTTATTCTCACCAATGCTTTAGTAACGCTGGCGGTGATTTGCTACTGTTGGACGATTGATAAAAGTGCTTTCTTTTACGCCCAAATCCTGATGTTACACGGTAGCGTGAATGCAACCTTCGTTACTACCGACTTTATTAGTTTATATGTCGCCCTCGAAGTAAGCGGAATTGCCGCATTTCTGTTAATCGCCTATCCGCGTAGCGATCGCTCAATTTGGGTCGGTTTACGCTATCTGTTCATTACCAACACGGCAATGCTATTTTACCTGGTCGGAGCCGTACTGGTTTACAAAGCTAATCATTCGTTTAACTTTGCTGGTTTAGAAAATGCCCCCCCGGAAGCGATCGCCTTACTTTTTGTCGGACTTTTAGTTAAAGGGGGAATCTTTGTTTCCGGGCTATGGCTACCCCTAACTCACTCGGAATCAGAAACTCCTGTCTCCGCGATGCTTTCGGGCGTAGTCGTCAAAGCAGGCGTTTATCCCTTAGTACGCTGCGCTTTAATGGTAGACACGGTAGACCCCATCGTGCGAATTTTCGGGGTCGGCACGGCGCTGTTAGGAGTGTCCTACGCCGTTTTTGAGAAAGATACCAAAAGGATGTTGGCTTTTCATACCGTATCCCAATTGGGCTTTATCCTCGCAGCACCGGAAGTTGGCGGTTTTTATGCTTTAACCCACGGATTAGTCAAATCAGCACTATTTTTAATTGCCGGAAACTTACCGAGTCGGAGTTTCAAAGAACTGCAAAAAATCCCCATCAAAACCACAGTTTGGCTAGCTTTGGTCGTGGCAAGTTTTTCAATTTCTGGATTTCCATTGTTAGCTGGCTTTGGGGCGAAAGTATTGACGATGAAAAAGTTACTTTCCTGGCAAGTTATTGGGATGAATATTGCTGCTTTGGGAACGGCGATTTCTTTTGCTAAATTTATTTTTCTCCCGCGCGGAGGCGATGAACCTCAGCCTAAATTAGGGTTTTGGGGAGCAATGGTTTTGTTACTCGGTGGATTAGTTATTGCTAATGTAGTGTATTACGAAGCTTATACGCTGAAAAATGTGGTTAAACCTCTCGTAACTATTGCCTTGGGTTGGATTGCTTATTTAGCTATTTTTCGACGGACAGTTATTAAATTGCCTCGCGTTTTAGAAGAATTCGATCATTTAATTGGAGTGATGAGTTTAGTATCGATTTTATTATTTTGGATGGTGTTCGGATGATTGGACATTTAAATCTGATCTTGCGATTAACAATTTGGTTTTTGCTCACGGGAAGTTTGAGTTTGCCGAATATTATTATTGGCGTGAGTGTGGCTCTTTTATTACCGGGAAGAAACAAAGCCCCAGAATATTTACGGGATTGGCTGCACGTTTTTGGGGAAGTGCTTGTGGCGATTCCTCAAGCTTATTTTGAGGCGGTGGAAATGATCTTTCGTCCCCATAAATATGAAGATGTGGTGATGGAAAGAGTTAAACCGCAACGCACTCCCGGACTGGTGTTTCTGGATATTTTTCTGATTACTTTTACCCCGAAAACGATTGTTTTGAAATATCACGAAGATGGGCGTTATGAAGTTCACCGCGTGCGACGTAGGAGAAGATCGTGAATTTTATTTTGTTGGCGATGATTGTCGCTTTATTAATTCCGATTTACGAAGCTTGGCAGGATGATGATATTTGGCAAAAGATGTTAGCTTTTGCCAGTATTGCGAGTAAAACTTCGATCGCAATTTTGGTAATTTCGGTGTTGCGGGATGATTGGACAATTGGCGTGGTTGGGGTGATTGTTTTGAGTGTGGGAAATGCGGGGTTGATGTTGTTGGCACATATAATTAAGCGCTTGAATGAATTATGATTGACGGATTGAGTTATTTTTGTTTAGGGATTGGGATCGTTTTTTGGTTTTGGGGTACTTTACCTTTGGTTGGCGATCGCTCGGTGTTGTTTAAATTGCACAGTCTTTCGGTAGCGGATACCCTCGGCTCGATGAGTATTGTTTTCGGGTTATTGTTGAGAATTCCCCGCGAGTGGCCCCTCTTGGTGTTGGCGATCGTCAGTCTCGCAATTTGGAATACAGTTTTGGGCTATGTCTTGGCTTATTGTTCGAGCAGTGGGGGAAATGATGAACGATAGCGAGATTATCCTGATTATCGTGGCTTTGCTTCCTTTAACGGCTTGTATGTTGGTGCTGCAAGTGAATCCGTATCATGCGTTGGTGATTCGCGGGGTTCTCGGCGCGATCGCCGCTTTGGTTTATGCGGTTTTGGGGGCGGCGGATGTGGCTTTGACTGAGGCTTTGATGGGAACGTTGCTTTCGATTACGTTGTATGCGGTGGCGGTGCGATCGTCGCTGGTGTTGCGTTTGGGGGTACTCGCTGAGGGGAAAGATACTCCAGAAGCTTCCCAGAGTGAGCAACTGATGAGTGAGTTACGAACTTTGCTCGACAAACATTATCTGCGGCTGGAATTGGTTCCCTACAGCGATTTACAAGCTTTAGATCGGGCGTTGATGGAGAAAGAAATTCACGGAACTTGTTTGCGAACAATGTCGCCGGAAAATTCAGATTGGGAAGCCTCGAATCCTGAATCCCAAACCGATCTTTTAGCGATTCGAGTCCAACGAATTTACGAGATTCTGCAAGCGGAACTTTCTTCCCCCGAAACGGTTTTAAGCTACGTCAAAGTACCCAATTTAGAGGAGAAGCATTGATGAAATGGATTTATATTGTTGCGGGAATTGCCCTCTTCGCGAAAATGTTATTTGTGGCAAATCCGGGATCAGATTTATCAATCCCCATTGTGGAAACTGTGGTTCGCGAAAGTGGGGTTGTGAATGCGGTTTCGGGGATTATTTTTCGTAATCGTTTGTATGACACAATTTTTGAGGTGGTTGTGTTTACGTTGGCGATCGTTGGAGTTAAATTTTTATTAGCTAATGAAAGTACCTTCAGCGTTGTGGCTCGTTTTGATGACCAACCTTCAATTATTTTAGCCCGCTTGGGAGCAACAATTTCGGCGTTGGTGGGAATTGAATTAGCGATTCGGGGACATCTTAGCCCAGGTGGGGGTTTTGCGGCTGGAGTGGCGGGGGGTACGGCAATTGGTTTGGTGGCGATTACTTCGTCGCCGGAGTGGATGCAGGCTATTTATCGACGTTGGCGGGCGGCTACTTGGGAAAAGTTATCGGTTTTGCTGTTTATTTTATTGTCGGCGATCGCGTTATGCGGGTTAGAGTTGCCTCATGGCGACTTGGGTACGCTGGTGAGTGGGGGGATTATTCCGATCCTCAATATTTTAGTGGCGATTAAGGTTGCTTTGGGTTCGTGGGCTGTGGTTTTGGTGTTTATCCACTATCGCGGCTTGTTGTAATTAATTTGGTTAGCTTGAGTGATAATTTGTGGAGATTGTCAATTTATTTCTGGATGACGCGATCGCTAGTCTAATTACTGAAACTGTTAACACTGAACTAATACCGTTTCCTTAAATTAATGCTACAGAGACGCTGTAGAGAATTTGTCTGCAACGTCTCTACTTTCATCTTCTTCGTTTTAACTTTCACTTAATCGTAGCACTATTTTTGGGAAATGCTATTCTTACTGGCTTAACTATTTATTTTGAATAATTTTCTTTGAAATAGTTAATTATAACCTACTTAAAGTTCAGCAATTTTAGCTTGATATTCAGCTTCCGAAAGAATTCCGTCTTCTAAAGCTTCTTTTAATTTTATTTTCAAAACCTCTTTGTTTTTCTGAGAGCGTTTCTTTAAGATTTGCTCTCTAACTGTATCCTGGATAGTCGCTAATTTTTGTTCGTATTCTTTTTCATTAAGAATACCATGAGTAAAAGCATTTTCCAATTTAGCGAGTTGTTCTTCCAAAACAAATTCTATTTCATACTCATCAATCTTTTCCTCTAAATTCAATTTTTTAGTATTGAATTCTTCTTCAGTCAAAATTTCACTGTCATAAGCTGCTTGTAATTTTTCTAAATCTTTCGCGACTTGGTTGACAGCTAATTCTCGTGCTGAAAGCTTGGCTTTTCTTGAGTCTGAGATTGGCGATTCTGAATTGGTCAAATTCGAGTCAGTGGTGAAACTTTCCTCACCTTCAACTTCATTTTCCTTCTTAACTTTAGCAAAATTTAAAGTATTTTCTACATAAGTAACAATTTCATTTTCAACTACTAATGCCCATCCAGCCCCAGCGATACCTGTGAGAATCGTGAAGCCTCCAGTAAACATAGATGCGATTCCCGCACCAGCTAAATTGGAAATCCATTTTCCGGTGCTAGTTTCGAGAATAAACTCTTGGTTTTCTAAGGTACTAGAGCGGTAAATTTTAACTTTAAAAGCTAAGTTTGTACCTGTTAAAGTTCTAATTTTTCCGGTTTTTCTAGCTTGAATTAAATAAATTCCATCTGTATCAGTGTGGTCTACTTCATATTGTCTTTCTTTAAACCACAAAATAATATTTTTATAAACTTCTCTGAGATTATTTGGGTTTTTCAATAAAAAATAATTTTTTGCCATTGTCTTTTTTATTAATAGTTTTATGTTAATTTTAACTTTTTAAATCATTGCCGACAATAAGCAAAAATACTGGAAAATTTAATGATTTAGGATAATAAATTTGACAAGTTTAATTTTTGGATAACCAGAGAAGAAGACAATCATAGAGAGAAAAGGCGATCGCGCTTTTGTCGGCTCTCACGCAGAAAATCATCTTCTCTTGGCTACGGCTCATAAACTCATAGAGACGTTGCCAACAACGTCCCTAAACTTAGGTTACAGTTCTCTTAAACCGCCTGGATTAGCTTCAGGTTGAGGTTGAGGAGTAACTGCTGGTTGAGTTTCCGTAACAGGTGGCGAAGTATTTTGAGGTGGTGTAACTGGTTGGGGGGTTGCTGGTTGTTGATTTTGGGTTTGTTGCTGTTGTTGAGCGTTACGACGAATCTTTCTTTGTACTTCATTGATATTGTCTACGGCACTAGCGTAACAATCAGTATCGCCTTGTTCAAAACAAAGTTCTGAGGCTTTTTCCATGTCTGTGAGTGCTGCTTCAAAGTCTCTTTGATAGTAGCGAATTACGCCGCGATTGTGATAAGCAAAACCGTATTTCGGCGCAACTTGTACAGCGCGATTATAGTCGTCAAATGCTCCTTGTTGGTCGCCTAAATCTTCGCGAAGTACGCCACGATTGAGATAAGTATAAGCGTCACCGGGATTGAGTTTTAAAGCTTGGTTATAATCGGCGAGTGCTTTTTGTTTGTCTCCGAGACGATAATAAGCTAATCCTCGTTTCGAGTATGCGTCGGCTAAGTTGGAGTCGAGTTGGATGGCTTGGGTGTAATCTTCGATCGCGCCTTGTCTGTCTCCTTTGCTATAACGAGACAAACCACGATATAAGAAAGCTAGGGGTGTTTCTTGTCTTTGGGTAACAATTTCGTTAAAGGCTCGATTAGCTTCGGTAACGTTACCTTCGTCAGCATAGTTTAAAGCTGCGACTAATTGCTGTCTTTCGGGAGATTTGGCTTGTTCGAGGTTGTCGGGGGCGCGATCGTCGAAGCTAAGTTTGGAGCGATTTAAGCCGACTCTGGCGATTAAACTGGTGAAGGTGTTGACGGGAATCGCGGCGTTGAAGCCTGTTTTCAATTCTTCGTTGCGAGAGGCGGATTCGTTTTGGACTACACCTACGGTATCAGCTTGACCGTGAACGCCGATAAGTCTGCCGCTAGGATCGAAAACTGGTCCACCGCTCATCCCGCGACGAGTTAAGGCGCTATAACGAAGAGAATAACCTTGTTCGCGACTGGATTGGATTGAAGTGATAATTCCGGTGGTAAATTCGTGAAAGCGATCGCTGCCACCATCGATTCCGAGGGGAAAACCGGAAACGTAGATGTCTAAGCCTTTTTCTGCTTTGTTGGAGTCACCAATAGTAGCGACTTTGTAGGTTTGCGAACTTTGAAATTCAACGATCGCTAAATCGGGATCTTGCTCATGTTGCTGCAAACTTTTGACGGCGATGACGGGATATTCTCTCCCATCAGAAGTACGAACTACATATTCGATTGCTTGACTTTCGACGACGTGGTTAGCTGTTAAAACGGTATAAATATTTCCTTCTTGGGCAATAATTGCGCCCGAACCGCCAGGAGTTCCCAAGGTATTATTAATTTCTACAGTGACGTTGGTAGCTATTTGCGCGATTTCTCGACTACTTAATGCTGTGGCTGCGTTTGTGGTGCAAATAACGATCGCGGCTGTGGCTGCGCTTCCGGTAAGCAGATTCCCCAGCAAATCGAAACGAGAATAACCCCAATTCATAATTAATTACCTGCTGAAACAAAGTTTAAATAAGTAGTAATCGGTATTCCCCAACTCGAAGCAACCATGCGATCTAACATTGCTGCTGATGGTTCTGTACCGTCTTCAAATTCATATACCCCGAAGTCAGGATCGCGATATTTAGTACGACCATTAATGCCAATTAGTTGACCTTGAAGATTGAAAATGGGACCGCCACTCATCCCGACTTCAATGTCGTTAGTATAGCCGAGACGATAGCCTTGGGAAAATGCTTTTGGCGGGAGTAAGGATACTTTTCCTTGGGTAAAGCGAAAGGCTTCGATTCCTTCATCAAAAGTTGGGACTAAGGTTCCTTGATAATACATGGGAAACCCGGAAGCAAATACTGGTTCTCCGACGGAGATTGGTTGTTGAGTAATTGGTGCTATTTTGTAGGGTAAATTACTTTGAAATTTCAGAATCGCCATGTCGGTGTTACCCAGTCGTTGCGGTGGTTGAGTTAGTTGATATTGTTGACCGTCTGGGGTAAGAATTGAGAAGCGATCGCTAAAGGAAACGACGTGCCAATTGGTTAATACTGTGTAAATTTGTCCGGTTTGATGGACAATTACGCCCGATCCTGATGCTTTACTGGCGATAATCCTGACTGTTGTTATTTGAGTAAGATATTGAATTTGAGCGATCGCCCTCAAGGGTGGTGGGCTTTGCTCAATCGCCCCATTTGCTGGTGGGTAGTTTACCGACATTGGTTGCGCTAATAAATTCTCTGCATTTGACACAACCGTAAGGTTTGCTGGGCTACTCTTCGATAACGCTTCTGATGAATAGGCAATCGCGCAACTGAGTAAAACAGAAAATGGGAAAAGCCCTTTTTTGAGCATTGTACCCACTTTCCTAGTCGGATTTTGCATAATTTTGACTTGGTTTTCCCACCAGCTTTGAGGCATTATAACTCCCGGCGATCGCCTTCGTTGGATGTTCCGGGTGTTTGTTGTGGTGTAACTGGAGTTGTAAGATTATTGCTGTCTGATTCAATTCTTCCGCTTACGTCAATGTAAGGAATTTTCGGACTTTCGGATAGTGATGGTGTACCCGCTACCCCTGTACGCCAAGCGATAAACTGATTGAGTGTGGCGATCGCATTTTGACCAGGTTTGAGGGTATAAATCAATCCGGTACAAGCACCGTTTTCGTATTGCGCGGTACAAATTACTGGTTGTCCGTTCATTGTTCCTGCGGTAATATAACGCAGTTGCTTATTGACTCGATAGCTTTCGAGACGGTTGCTAACTTCTGTACAGCGTTGTTGGGGGTTGTAACCTACTCTTTCACCAAAGTTAGAACTCCAGCGTATCCAAGGTTCTAAATTACCTTGGCGATTTTGGTACATAGTGATTGGGACCCCGGAACTGGTGTCACAATAGAAACCAGATTGACCGGGTGCGGGTTGACTGCGAGTTGGGGAAGAGGCGATCGCAATACTTCCTGCGGCGATCGCTCCTGCTGTAACTATTTTTGCTAATAATGGAAATTTCATCAGCCTAACCGGAACTTTTTGCTCTCGGAGTTAAATTTTTAGTTTTTAACAATTTAATGCGCTGCAAACTTTTTTGCTGTTTTTTATTGTACTTTTTCCCTAATCTTTATTCAATCTTTACTTGACTTTCTTTCTCCTTTAACTCGGCTTCATATTTACTCATTTGCGGTTAATTTTCCTCTCTCTCTCCGTATTTTCTCGGAGGTAAAATTAACAAAAATCTGGACACCCATTTGGTCGGCTGGCTGGTTGTTGATTCGGTTGATTAGATGAAGGTGGGGTTATTTCTGGTTCGGGTACTGGTTCAAAAGCCCTTGGTGGCGTTTCTCTCGGTACAAAAGAAGGCTCAATTTGCGGTTGAATTGTTCTTTCTGGAGAAGGGACAAAAGGCTGTGCAACTTCTGGTTCGTTTTGGACTGGTTCGGGTGTGGGAATTTCTAAATTACGAGGATTTACTAACCTTTTTTCGCTGATTAAAGCGGTAACTTTGTCAATTTCTCTTTGATATTCAGTATTTTTTCTCTTGACATCTTCCCCAATAAATGTATCAGAACCAATTTCCTCTAACTGGTTTTCTGCTGCTTCCCAATTTTTTTTCGCTGCTTCTAACTCGGAAATAGTTGTTGCGAGATTAGTTTGTCGGTTAGCTTCCGTTGCGAGAGTTTCGGCTGCGGCTAATTTCTTTTCGGCTGCTTGTTCGTTTGTCAAGCGATCGCCAATTTCTTGTAATTTATTTTCATAATTAGTTAACAATTCTTCATCTTCGTTAGGAAGATTTTCTAACTGCTGAATCGCATCATCTAATTGTGCTTGAATTTCTGCTAATTCGGCAATATTTTCCGGATTTCTGGCAAGAGCGGCGTTTGCTTGAGCGACAGCTTGGTCATATAATTCTGTAGAATCTGAGGCATCAACTTCAGGAATTTCCTCCTGGTTTTCTACCACACAATTGTTAAAAATTTGACATAAACTACGCGAATTTTTCGCCAAAACTACTCCCCCAGTTAGCAAAACTACTGCTAAACAAGCGAAAGCGACAACTTTCCCCGATATTTTTGTTGTTAGTTCTGAATCTGGATCTGGTGGTATAGTTGGTGGTATCGTTGGTGGTATAGTTGGTGGTATTAGCGGTTTTTCTAAAGCAGAAATAACTTCTTGCGCTGACTGATAGCGATTTTCTGGTACATTTGCCAACATTTTCTTGATAACTTGAGCAAAATTATCGCTAACATTGACATAATTTTGCCATTGCCAGGTAAAATTAGAAGCATCCAAAAGTAGCTTGAAATCTTTTCTAGTTAAGAGAACAATTGCCGTTACAGCCAAAGCATAAAGATCGCTATTATAGTAAGCTTCACCTTGAAAAAGTTGTTCTGGTGGAGAATAACCAGATTTACCGACGCGAGTTTGTGGAGAGTTACTTGCTTGAGCTACACTAGCGATACCGAAATCGATCAAAATAGGTTTTTGACGACTACTGCACCACATAATATTATCAGGCGAGATGTCCCGATGAATAATATTGTGCTTGTGAATATACTCTAAAACTGGCAATAAATCTAACAACCATTGCTTAATTTCTGCTTCAGAAAAAGTTTTCCCTTCCTCCATTAATTCTGCGTAACTTTTTCCCTGAATATATTCTTGAACTAAAAATAACTTTTTATTTTCCTCAAACCAAGCCAAAAATTGCGGAATTTGCTCATGCTTCAACTGATGTAAAAATTTGGCTTCTCTTGCAAATAATTCTTCGCACTTTTTCGTAGCTGCGGTATTTGCATTCTGCGGAAAAAACTCTTTGAGAACGAAATTTTCCTCAAAACGCTGTTTATCACGGATTAAATAAGTTCTCCCCAAACCACCTTTACCCAGGAGTTTGACAATCTCATAGCGATCGTTAACTACAGTTCCTTGAGGAATTTCTCCGTCTCCGTTTGAGATCATTTTTCCAATACTCTTCCTAAAAAAATGTATTCTTCGTTACTTATCCTGAATATATTTCTAGAATCACTCTAACTCGTTAATTAAGTCAAATTTTCCGAGTAGTATTAGCATTCAAGCTAAATTATAAAGCCAAATTAACTTTTTTCCCAGTAACTTAGCTAAAAAGCTACTTCAAATATTTTCTCACGATCGCTCCAGCAGCAACAAACAATAACGAAAATCTGAGAACTTTTTGGCTAAATACCGTAAAAATATGCACAAAGAGACGGTTTTCTTGACAAAAATTAATAAATCAGGAAACTAAATAGCCTTATTCCCAATCATTTTTGCTTAATTACTAACAAAGTTAAATCATCATATATTGTTTGTTTTCCAATATATTTTTTCACATCTTTAATCACCGCATCTTTAATTTCAGCCGCAGACAAACGACAATTATGACTAACAATTTCACCAAGACGTTCTCCACCATATCTTACTCCTTGAAGATTTTCAGCTTCAGTAATACCATCCGTATAAAGTACCACTAAATCACCAACATTTAACTGAAACTTTTTTTCAGCAATAAAGCCCACAATATTTTCCTCCAAACCCAGAGGAAAACCTAAATCTATTGTCTCAATAATTTCCACCGAACTATCAGTACGAACAATAATAATTTCTTCATGTTGTCCGCTTAAACAAAACTGACCATAAGCATAATAATCAAGGATAGCCAAAGTCATATTTTTATCAGAATTCATGCGTGCAGTATTCTGATACAGAGTGCGATTAAGAATATCCAAAAACTTAACTGGATCGTTTTCTTGAGTTTGTTGTAAAGTTCTAATTGCTGTTTGTGCCATTAACATCAACACACCACTTTCTAAACCATGTCCAGTAACATCGCCGATACTAATTTTTATCCCAGATTCATGTTGTAAAACATCATAATAATCACCACCAACCTCTTGCGCTGGTTCCATATATCCAGCAATATCTAATTCGGCAATAGCAAGTAGTTCATCAACTTTAGGTAAAAGCATTTCTTGCAAGCGCTGAGTAATAGCTAATTCGGCATTGAGACGAATATTTTCATCGCGCAAATGAGATAATTTTAAATGAGTTTTGATGCGGGTGAGTAATTCATCTTTAGAAATAGGTTTAGTTAAATAATCGTTTGCACCAACCTCAAAACCAGTTAATAAATCTTGAGTTTGGCTTTTTGCTGTTAATAATAAAATTGGTAATTCGGAAGCAGAAAAGCGCTGTCGTAGCTTTTCCGTAACTTCGTAGCCTGTCATTCTGGGCATCATTACGTCTAGCAAAATCAAATTTGGTTTGAAACCATTTTCAATTAAAGCTAAGGCTTCTTCGCCATTATTAGCTTCAGTGACGCTATAATTGGCTAGAGATAAATGATTAAGTAATACTTGTAAATTTACTGGTTCGTCATCGACAATTAAAATTTTAATGTCGTGAAAATTTTCTTTGGCAATTGTTGGTTGATTTTGAGGAGTTGAAAAGGTAGAAATTTGCTGATTTATGTTTTTCAGTAAGAGATTAGTAAAATCACCTTGAACTTCCGAAAAAGAAATTTCTTGATTGGTTTCATTTTGATAAATAGGTAAGGTAAAGGTAAAACAAGAACCAATTCCTACAGTTGATTGAACTGTAATGTTGCCATGATGTAATTCAACTAATTTTTTAGTAATTGCTAGCCCTAAACCTGTACCTCCGTATTCTCTAGCGGTAGAACCATCTGCTTGTGCGAAAGATTCAAAAATGCGTGTTTGTGTTGCTTCGGGAATGCCAATTCCGGTGTCGGTGACAGAGATGGCTATCAGGCGATCGATTACGGTTGCGGAGATGGTAATTTTCCCTGTGGAAGTAAATTTAATGGCATTTCCGACTAAGTTGTAAAAGATTTGTTGTAAGCGATTTTCGTCGGCGGCGACATAAGGTAAATTTGGGTCTACATTGTTGATCAGTTGTAAGTTTTTTTTGCCTAATAAACTCTGAGTGAGAGTTAAGACAATTTCCACAATTGCGCGTATTCCGACAGCTTTGATTTGGAGTTCGATGTCTTGATGTCGGAGTTTGGAAAAGTCGAGGATATCATTAACTAAATTGGCTAATCTTCTCCCACTTGCGGCGATGGTAAATAAGTTTTGGCGTTGAATGGGTGTTAATTCTCCGGTGGCACCGTCTAACATAGATTCAGCGATCCCGATCGCGCCGTAAAGGGGAGTACGCAATTCGTGGGATGTATTGGCGAGAAATTCGTCTTTGAGACGATCTAAACGCTGTAATTCGCTGTTTTTCGCTTCTAAGCTGGCAAAAGATTCTCGTAGTTGGGTTGCCATTTGGTTAAAATTACGAGCGAGAAGCCCAACTTCATCTTCAGTTAAAACAGGGGCAATTTGTGCTAAGTCTCCGGCGGCGAGTTGAGTTGCGGTATCGGCGATCGCTAAAATTGGTTTGGTAATCTGGCGGGCTAGTAAGTACGCACTTACTGATAAAAGTCCGGCTGCACCTAATCCGACTAATAAAATTGTCGCTGCTAATTGACGCGCTGGCGCAAAGGCTTCGGCTTGTTTCATTTCCACCAGCAAGGCAATTCCCAAGTCATCTAACCAGCGATACACTCCAATGACAGGGATTTCTTGATAATTCGGATACAAACCAAAACCGCTAAATCCCTCCATTGCGGCATCAATTCCGGGACTATTGACTCCAGAATTAACTTCGTTGGTGGTAGTTTCGTTTCCAGAAATAAAGCTATTTTCGGTGACTAAAGAGCCGATTAAGTAAGTTTCGCCACTTTTTCCTAAACCTGTGCGTTCCCGAATAATTTGGTCGATGCGATCTAAGTTAAGATGAGCGAGAACGACTCCGACGCGAGATCCCGACGCATTTCTAATCGGTGCTGCAAGGGTGACTGCGGGTTTTCCGGTGACTGGTGAAACGTAGAAAATTGGTGTAAAACCTTGTCCTAACTCAAATTGAGTGAAATCGAAATAAGTGAAATTTCCGGCAACTTCATATTCGCCTTCGTTAGCTTGGTTTGTGGAAATGGCGATGCGGTTACGGCGATCGAGGATAAAAATTTCGCTAAAATTAGGCTTGACTTGAGCAAAATCTTGGAGATATCGAGAAAGACTTTGATATGCTTGTTGAGATTCTGGTTTTGAGGCTTCTGAATTCAACAAAATTAGTAGCTGTGATTTGACTTCGGGAAACTGAGTTACGAGAAAAAAATCTTGTTCTTGATCGCTAAACCAACGGGTAATTTCTGCTTCTTTTAAAGTACCAGCGACACTGAGACGATTGAAAGCAGCTTTTTTTAAGGCTTCTCTGGCTCGAAAAAAAGCAACTCCCCCGACTATACTGACAGTCAGGAGAGATAAGATTAAAAAATTACTTGCAACTCTTGCAGTTAAATATCTCTGATAAAATTTTATTCCCATTGCTCGAAAATTTCCTCGATCCGAGCGATCGCTTCTTGAGTAGCTTTTTCTGGAGAAAGATCGTCGTTCAGGATGCGATTAATTGCTTTACCCCAAATATGTTCCTCTAGCACTTGAGTATAAGCGGGATTTCGGGTGTAGTAAAGCGGGCGCGTCGGACGTTCTGTTAACATTTTAGTGGCGATCGCGATATGGCGATCGCTCTCATCGTGCCAAAATTCATCTTCCCAACCTGGTTTCATCACTGGAAAATAACGCCCTGTGGCTGCTTTAAGATACTCTGTTAATGTTTCTGGTTGCACTAAATAAGCTAAAAATTCTTGGGCTGCTTCCTGGTTTTTTGACTCCTTGAAAACAATTGCTTGTCTGACAGAAACTATGTAGCGCATTGGTTCTCCGTTCGGTTTATTCGGAAACTCCAACGTACCTAATTGATTAAAGTATACCTCTTCATCTTGACGTTGGGCAGCCGGAATCGAAAGTGTGGGATTAGGAGTCATTACTACTTTCCGATTCAGCATATCTGAGTTATTATCGGTGTTCAACCATTCCAGTGCATCTGGTGGTATATATCCTTGTTTATAGAGTGTTGTGATCCAGTCTAAACTTTGACTAATTCTTGACTGGATTTCGGGTTTATCTAGTTGTAAGTTTCCCTCGCGATCGACAATTTCTGCATTATAAGCTTCTAAAACTTGTTCAAAAAAGTAGTAAGTATCGGAAGCTTTGTCGGAAAGGGGAATTCCTAAACTATAGATGTCTGAATTTGGCTCTGCTCCAGATCGTAATTCCTCTTGTACCTTTTTCCAAAATTCCCAAAAAATATCCCAATCTTGAGGAATATCGTCAACATTTTTTCCCACTTTTGCTAGCAAATCTTGCCAATAATGAATATAAATTGTGGCTTGATAGATGGGGACTGCATAATAACTACGTTGCTTTTCTTGTTGATTATAAAGATAAACTGCTTCTAAGACTGCTGGGGAATATAAATCTTTTACTGGTGCAATGACATTTGACAAATCTGCGAGTTTTCCTTCCCACGCTAAACGGGGAATAAGTTCGTATTCCGCACGAGTAGAAAATAAGAGATCGGGAAGATTACCAGTTGATAAGGATCTTGCTGTTTTTTGTGGTAATTCGTCTTCGGTTTCAAAGGATAGTTTAACTTGTTTGCCGCTACTTTTTTCCCAATCTTGGACAATTTTTCTTAAGGATTCATCTTCTTCGATCAGATAGCCTTTATTCCACCAAATTGTGATGATATTACTGGAAGATTGAGAGTTACTAACTGAAGTTTGGTTTAATTGTGAGTCGCTGTTACAAGCGACAATAATTAAGCTGAGAGTCAGCGCGATCGCAGAATATTTGATTAATAATTTTCTGGAAAAGGTGGTTATTTTTTGCTGCCAAAAGTTTAAGTATGTTTTAAAT